>JBCCLY010000203.1:0-6971 GCA_039026655.1 Cyanobacteria bacterium P01_C01_bin.38
ACAAGATGCTCGCTATTTATCACCAGTGAACAAGATGCTCGCTATTTATCACCAGTGAACAAGATGCTCGCTATTTATCACCAGCGAGCAAGATGCTCGCACTACAATTCTCACGCCAGCTCGCTATTTATCACCAGCGAGCAAGATGCTCGCACTACAATTCTCACGCCAGCTCGCTATTTATCACCAGCGAGCAAGATGCTCGCACTACAATTCTCATTACTAACGCCCAATCCCCAATCCCCAATCCCCAATCCCCAACTACCAACTACCAATTACCAACTACCAACTACCAACTACCAACTAATGAATCATTTAATTTCTTTACTCGGAATCTTTGTATTTGTAGGAATTGCTTATGGTTTGTCGGTTAACCGTCGGGCTATTCGTTGGGTGCCGGTTATCTGGGGAATTGCTTTACAGCTGATTTTTGGATTGTTAATTCTGAGAACTAAACCCGGTTTTGTGGTATTTAAATTTCTGGGTGATGTGGTAAGTCAATTTCTCAACTATTCCGATGCGGGAGCAAAGTTTGTGTTTGGCGACAACTTTGAAGAACACTATATTGCTTTCAAAGTACTACCGACAATTATTTTCTTCTCTTCTTTCATCACCATTTTGTATCACTTTGGTATCTTGCAAAAAATCGTCCGATTTGTAGCGGGAGTAATGATGAAAACCATGAAAACATCTGGCTCCGAATCCCTTAGTGCTGCTGCAAATATCTTTGTCGGGCAATCTGAAGCACCGTTATTAATTAAACCCTATATAGCAACCATGACTCGTTCCGAATTACACGCGATTATGACAGGAGGATTCGCCACAATTGCAGGTGGAGTCATGGCTGCATATATTTCCTTTGGCGTGTCAGCAGAACATTTAATCGCCGCTTCCGTAATGTCTGCACCCGCAGCTTTAGCCGTTTCTAAAGTGATTTATCCCGAAACCGAAGAATCCCCTACCGCCGGTAAAGTAAAGATTGAAGTAGAAAGTACATATTCCAACGCCATCGACGCAGCCGCAACTGGAGCAAGTGAAGGGATGAAATTAGCTTTGAATGTAGCTGCGATGCTGATTGCTTTTTTAGGATTATTAGCCTTAGCAAACGGAATTTTAGGATATATTGGTTCGTTAATCGGTTTACCACAACTTTCATTAGAGTGGATATTTTCTTACCTACTTGCCCCCGTAGCCTGGTTGATGGGTATACCTTGGGAAGATTGCGGACAAGTAGGAATATTGCTCGGTAAAAAGACAGTTTTAAACGAATTTATTGCCTATCAAGACTTGCAAAAAATGGTAGCAGACTCAGCCATTTCCGAAAGAGCGCGAATAATTGCTACTTATGCCCTATGTGGATTTTCTAATATTGGCGCAATAGGAATTCAAATCGGTGGAATTGGAGCAATGGCTCCCAACCGTCAACCAGACTTAGCGCAAATGGGAATTCGAGCAATGACTGGTGGAGCGATCGCCTGCTTTATGACGGCTTGCATTGCCGGAATGTTGTTGTGAATTGGGCATTGGGCATTGGGCATGGGGCATGGGGCATGGGGCATTGGGCATTGGGCATTGAAAAGTTTTTAATCTAAACTCCTAACTCCTAACTCCTAACTCCTAACTCCCAACTCCTAACTCCCAACTCCTAACTCCTAACTCTTCTCCTCAATCTTCGTATATCCCAAATTCCAATTTTGCGGTTGCTTCAATTCTTTTTGTTTACCTTGCATAATCAACTTGATTGCAAAGCGAGTATTTAACATCCCTTTCATTAAATAATGTCCGGGTTTAGCTTGCACGCCATCGATTGCAACAGTACCGCCATAAGCAAGGATACCGCAGTAAGTCTTAATGCCAGGTATTTCTAACTTCAACATTTTGTCGTTAAGATAGCCCCCTGGAATTTGAAATATTCCATATACATGATGCTGCCCTTTCCAAGGCTCTACTACTATCTTTTCAGGATGAATATAGTATTTTTCGGTATTAGAAGAAAATCCCCAGCTATCGCAAGCTATACCCGGTGATTTTTTACTTACATAAGAAAAACCAACTATACAGATTAAGCTAGATAAAAATAATAAATAAGTAATTTTACGCAATATACTCAACAAAACCAATTACAAATACAGCTAAATTACTTTTACAGTTTATGAACCTTAAATCTGGATATCAAGCCAATCTATACCATCAGTATTACTAGCTCAAGTACAAGCAGATAATAAGTACCCGTGCAAAATTAATTTAATATTTCGTTGGGATAGGGTTGGGGGGAACAGGGAACAGCTATATAACTGACTAGTTTAAAAAATTACCCTCTCCAAGATTTCGGAGAGGGTTGGCACTAAGTAAAGCTTAGATTATTAATAATTCACTATAACTATATCTAATGTTTTTCGCCCTTGACAAATAGCACTTCGTTGTTTTTTCTAATTAATAATTTCAATTAACAATATTGATAATCTTTCGTATCAAACAAAATATTTATGGCAAGTATTATCTCGTGGTTTGTTATTCTTTAATAACAAAATATTCATTCCGCAAAAGTAAGATTATCTGTAATATTTATACCTTAAACGATGTAACAATTTTATTTATGCATAAAATATTATCTGTTATTTATCTGCTAATTATCTTGTGTTGATAGCAACATATTGAAATAAATTATTAGTATCTGATTAGACTTGAACGCGAATATTTTGTATCTTCTAAATTATAAAATCACCTCAGTATTTACACTGTTTTTAAAGCTATAGCATAGAATATATCTTGATTAGCGGGTGATTATAAGAACTCAACACATACGGTGAATATGATATCAATTTCTAAAGTAATGAAATATTGTCTAAGTATTTCGTATTCAAAAAATATGTTTTATTAAATACTTTAATAAGACTTGCAGTTGTATAAAAGATTAGATAATAGACAAAAAATTGACGATTGATTTGATTTTTAAATAGCCCAAATTATAAATACTAAATTTTGTAATATACCGAAAATGTTACATAGGCTAAATCAAGAATTGGTAAAGCTTGTAGCCTTGAAATGTAAATTTAATATCTGATATTTTGATAGTGTTCTACGCTAAAACTCGGATACCCAAGTTAAAGACTTCATGTTAATCTGTTGCAGTTAATAAATAAAAAGTGAAGGGAAAGCAAGCAAGATTTGGGGACATATAGTGACCGAACGGTGCATTAGTACCGTGAGTAAACAGGCCTCAGTTCTTAGGTGACTTTAATTTAGTAATAGACACATGAATCAAAGACTTTTGTTGACTGCTGTAGCTGTAATTTCAACTATCATTGGAACACCATCTATCAGCCGCGCTCAAACAGTAAATGAAGCCTCGATTACCTCTCAAAAAAGCTCTGAAAAAGAGACGGTAGCTAAAATCGATAACGGCTTAAATGCTAGTGTTACGTCTGTTCACGCGCACAAATTAGCAGACCGTCAGGCAGCAACTCTCTATATTCGCAACATTCCTGTTTTTACCTTTTTGAATTCTGTCAATAGTGCAAATTCAGAGAATAATGTTAATGCACTCAAGAGCGCAGTAGCAGTTGATAGCAACTATAGCGACGCTGTAGAGAAAGCAAATACAATAGCTGCAAAAATCGACGATTTAGTCAACAACAAAGTTGATGCGAGCAAAATTACCGTTAGCTGGAACGGTAGTACCGAATCTAAGTCTGGAGCAAAAACCCTTACCGAGCGCTACACAATCAAAGTGGACGGCTCCGAACTAGTAGAAATTAACGGTGAAACCCGTCTTCCCGACTCAACCAAAAATCTTAGACAAGATGCGCTACAAGCAACAAATCGTTTGCGGAGACTAGTTGGTAAAGCATCTCCACTTAAAACAATTGCTGGTTTACCTCCAGAGCTAACCAAACCTAAAAAACAAGCAACAGTTAAAAAGACAGCTTCAAGCAAGCACCATACAAAAAAATGGAGAAAAGCTGCTAGAGGAGGAAGAAGTTTTAGAGGTATCGCTTCCTTCTATGGTGCTTACTTTGCGGGTAAAAAGACCGCTTCAGGAGAAAGATTCAATCCATCAAAAATGACAGCAGCCCATAAAACCTTACCCTTCGGAACCAGAGTTCGCGTTACCAATATGCGTAATGGACGTTCCGTTGTAGTAAGAATCAACGATAGAGGCCCCTTCATTCGCGGTCGTGTTATTGACCTTTCTAGAGGTGCAGCCCGAGTTATCAGAATGACTGGCAGAGGTATTGCACCAGTTAGAGTCCAAGTTTTAGGAAGATAGAAATTGGGAATGGGTAATTGGGGATTGGGCATAGGGCATTGGGGATTGGGCATAGGGAATTAATAATTATTTTCCCATCTCCTCATCTTCCTCTCCCCCCAATGCCCAATTCGCTATCCCCCATGCCCTAATTCGTTAATAATCTTGATAATCCTCCATCTAATTACTCCCTTTCCCCGAATTCGGATATACACTAACGGGGAAAGCTAGTGTAGATAGAGGATTTTTTGTGCGCCTGTTGACAACGGTTGTAGCTTTACGTTGCTATTTGGATAAACGACCTTGGCAAAACGAGCCTTTGCATTCCGAGGAACCGCTACCCCTTGAAATGACGACTCGTTTCCCAACGGCAGTAGGCTTGGTTCCCACGATGGGAGCTTTGCATCAAGGACATTTAAGCTTGATAAAACGGGCGCGGCAGGAAAATGCTATTGTCATAGTCAGTATTTTTGTCAATCCCCTGCAATTTGGCCCGAACGAAGATTACGAAGATTATCCCCGTACTTTAGAACAGGATCGAAAGTTCTGCGAAGAAGCCGGGGTAAATGCTATGTTTGTACCAAATCCTGAAGAGATTGGGGTTGCTCGGAAGAGTATACAAGATTTAATTGTTACACAAGTTACTCCACCATCTGATATGATATCTGGCTTGTGTGGTAAAACTCGGCTAGGACATTTTCAGGGTGTGGCTACTATTGTTACCAAGCTTTTTAACTTGGTGCAGCCAGACCGGGCTTACTTTGGTCAAAAGGATGGTCAGCAGCTAGCAATCGTTAAACGATTAGTTGCCGATCTTGGTTTTCCCATAGAAATTGTCGCTTGCCCAATCGTTAGGGAAGCGAATGGTCTTGCTTTAAGTTCCCGCAACCAGTATTTAACTGCCTCTCAGAAGGACTCTGCGGCTGTTTTGTATCGCGGCTTGCAAAGAGCTCGTGCTGCGTTTCGCGATGGAGTTCGTAAAAGTAGCACGCTGATTGAAGCAGTTTATAAAGAAATTGCAATGGTCAGTACTGTATCTGTGGAATATATTGAATTGATTGAACCATACACGTTAACACCGTTAGATGAAATTAAGGAGGAAGGAATGATTGCGATCGCCGCTCGTCTTGGCTCTACCCGATTGATTGACAACACTATTTTGGTAGATCGCCAACCGATTATCGCTATTGATGGACCTGCTGGTGCCGGTAAATCTACCGTAGCTCGTCAAGTTGCAGCTAGATTGGGACTTGTGTTTTTGGATACAGGTGCTATGTACCGTGCCGTTACTTGGCTGGTATTGCAAAAGGGAATTCCTTTAGATGATGAATGTGCGATCGCCGAGTTGGCTAATAGTTGCTCGATCAAATTAACTCCTAGCGAGGATTTGAAATCGCCAGTGCGGGTTTGGATTGACGGTAATGACGTTACCACAAAGATTCGGACGGAGACAGTAACATCAAAAGTGTCGGCAATAGCAGCCCAAAGCGCCGTGCGAAGCGCTTTAGTTAAACAGCAGCAAAGTTCAGGTAAAAAAGGCGGTTTAGTCGCGGAAGGACGGGATATCGGAACGCAAGTTTTTCCCGATGCTGAGGTAAAAATCTTCCTAACTGCGACCGTTTCCGAACGCGCTCGCCGTCGTCTACAAGACTATAAAAAGCAAGGACAACCCGAAGTTAGTCTCGAAGAACTAGAGCGGAGTATTAAAGAACGAGATTGGAAAGATAGCACCAGACTGGTTTCACCGTTAATGAAAGCAGCAGATGCCATAGAAGTAGTTTCCGATGGTTTAACGATTGATGAAGTTACAACAGGAATTGTGAACTTATACGAACAATGTTTGGCGATTCGGAATAGCCACCGTGGGTAGTTAGCATTTATTTTCCCATAAAGGATAACTACTGCGACCACTTTCTATTTTGGCATCATAAAGAAACTCTGTCATCCTTTTGGGGAGTAGTCGTTCTTAAGTGTTAGCTAAAGACCGATTTAACTTCTGGGGGCACTTATAGTGGTGGCAAAATAATGCTATTTGGATATTCAATAGAATTGAAAAGAAAAAAATATCTTTATATGAGGTGAGTTACCTATTAAGATAGGTTGCTTGGGTTCACCAATAGCACTAAGCTATATGGGGTAGGGGGGGATAGTTAAGTAAAAAAACTAGCATTTTAATGCTAAAGTCTCATATTTACAAGCTTTCTACCTATCCTAAGTTAAGATAAGTATCTCTCTAAATATCATGTTCAAAAGAATTGCTGCCAAGCTAAAAACTAATTTCCCCGCTCCAGAGGTACAGGCTCACTGCGACGGGCCTTGTGGAGTGTATGACCCTTCTTCCGCTAGAATTACCGCAGAAGCAGTAGTATCCATGACCAAAAAACTCATGGATTTAGAGCATCCGCCTGCTGGCGATAAAGCAGCGACAATTGCTTACAACAATACCTTTTCTCGCTTCGTTGCTATCAAAGAAGAACAAGCTCAAAAAACCAAAGAAGATTTATTAATTCTTTGGACAGATTATTTCAAGCCAGTACACCTCGAAAAGTATCCTGACTTGCACGAAACCTTCTGGAAAGCAACAAAACTTTGCTCCGCTTGCAAAGTAGAAGTGAACCTAGATCATGCCAACGAATTAATGGAAGCCGTACATAAAATCCATAATATGTTCTGGGCAACCAAAGATCGCGATGTTTCTTGGTACAAAGCTAGCTAATTTAAT
>JBCCLY010000204.1:0-6947 GCA_039026655.1 Cyanobacteria bacterium P01_C01_bin.38
CAAAATAAAAAACATTTTTTTAGTTGGGCGATCATGTTGCTCCCTTGCTGTCAGCGAGCAAGATGCGCGCACTACGGAAATTAATTGGAATCACTATACTACAGCACTTCGCAAGTAAATGAGGATTCTTATTGTTCCCTGTTCCCTATTCCCTACTCCCTACTCCCTAATCTGTTCCCTATTCCCTGTTCCCTATTCCCTACTCCCTACTCCCTACTCCCTACTCCCTACTCCCTTCCCTACTCCCTTTCCAAATTTTCAAGAAAATAGGAACGATATAATTCTTTGCTCACAATTGCACCTTCAGGAGTTAATTTAACTAGTCCAATACTTTCTAATTTATAGGCTACTGTAGATGAAAGATTTACAGGTGTTTGGGATGCGAGTATTGCCGCGAATGCTGCTGCTAAATCGGGATTTGCAAGTAAATCGTCTAATTTTTCTCGTAAATGATGTCGGTAAATTCCTCTTTCTGTACTTGCTAATTCTAACAACTCTTCTAAATTTAATTCTTCTTGGCTTAAATGATAAAGTGCAATATTAACTAAAGCTGGTTGCCCTCCTATTACTTCCATTAATTCTTGAGCTTGTTCTTGTTGCCAATTTAGTCCGTAACGCGATGCTAAATCTTCTATTTGCTCAAGTGTAAATTCAGGTAGTTGAATAGGTAATCCGATATTAAATGGCGAACGATTTAAATCTAAAGGAACATAAATATCGGTAGAGTAATCTACAACTAAACGCAGTTTTTGCCACACTTGATTATACTGGGCGTTTTCATGCCAAGAACGTAATAATGGTAAGAATTCTTGAGCTAATTGTGGGTATTCAAAAACGCGATTTAGTTCGTCAAAGGATAAAACGAAGGGATTATTAAGAGTTTCTAATATATAAGCTTGAAAATAAAGAGTGCAGCTTAATTTACTTCCAATTTCTTCATCCCAATATTCATCTAGCTGGGGTTCCATATCCAAACTTCTGGAAACCATACTGCACAACCAGCGTAAAAAATTGTTTAAATCTAGAAATTTATCAGTATCTACTAATTTTAAATCTAAATGTACTGTATAATAGCTTAACGATTTTGCATAATCTAGCAATCTGAATTTTAAGGAAGTTTTTCCCATTCCTTTAGGAGCTTTAATACGAATCAGACATCCAGGACGGGAAATTTCTTGATTAATTGATTCCTCAATCGGGGGACGAGGGATATACAATTTTGAGTATACCGATACAGGTCCGCTAGGATATTCAATTTCGTTAAATTCTTCTACTTCTTCCCCGGTGGTGTAATCAGACTTGCTTAATTCTAAATTAAAAGCACTGAAGCAAAGTTTCACCGATCGCGAATCCAATGCCGTTTTCAAAGACCACAATCGCGATAGAGTATTGGTAGAAACGCCGATGCGGTTGCTTAATTCTTCCTGGGTAAAACGTCTACCATCATTTTCCTGCAACTGGGCTGACTGTATCGCCGTTTGTAGCCGTTTTAAACCAGTTGCAGTCAATATTATGCCTCTCTTTCGTCTTTGTTTCGCTGCTTCCATTTTGGTAAGCACCTAATTAGCTTTACCACAAATATTAGCGTATTAATTGGTAGTTAGCTGGCTTCCAATCATCAAATTATCAAATGACTATTAGTGCCCTAGATGTATAAAAATTAGGAAATAGGAAATAGCGAAAAAACGGCATAAATTGTTTTTAATGCCATTTTCACCCAGAATTCTAAACTCTAGGCGCTGAAGAACCATAATTATTCAATATAAAAACAATAAAATTCTTAAATGGCTTAACTGCCATTGCAATCAAATATTTGCATATGGCAGAATGAAAACTCAATCAAATACCCAATTTACTAGCAAACCGAGTAGTTTTCTTCCCTGGAAGACTATTAATGTGTTCAGTGTGTTCCCTATATACCGCCAGATTACCTCAAGTAACCTGGCGGTATAAAAGTATAGTAGCGTTTTTCTGAAATTATATTCAATACCTCGTAAGGAATAGATTAAAGTATCGAGTTGTTAGGGAGTAGGGAGTAGGGAATAGGGAGTAGGGAGTAGGGAGTAGGGAATAGTGTTGGCAACAGAACAATGTGTACTTTCCAAGGGAGTAGGGAGTAGGGAGTAGGAGTAAGGGTTTGAGCTTAGTTTACATTTTGTTACGTAGTTCTGTTTATTTGTGCGGACTTACTTAGCGAATTGATAAAAGAATTTCAGAAGAAACACATAACCATTATTTTTTCTCCTTCTAATATCTGTTCCCTGTTCCCTGTTCCCCATTCCCTACTCCCTACTCCCTACTCCCTCACTCTTTATTTTTTCTCCTCCTAATATCTGTTCCCTGTTCCCTCTTCCCCATTCCCCATTCCCTACTCCCTACTCCCTATTCCCCAAACTTACTTTCGAGGAATGTCTTGATAGGAGTCTATAACTATTCGCATCGTTTCCACTGCAAGCTCTCTTAAATCGCGATTTAAAGGAATTGCTCCTCTTTCCCCAAACCAGCGATCGAATATGGTTACGTATTTACTTTCATTATTTACAAATCCTTGCATAAACCCGTAGAAGGTATAGTTTACGGTATCGAGGAAATCGGAATTATTTTCCGGAACCATGCAGGCAATACCTTCTCTAGATAATGGTCGATCTGGTACTACTTTAAAAGTATTTAAATTTGGTCTTGTGCCTAACCATGCTTCTAGAAGAATACCATCAGAAGCAAAGCCATCTATTTTTCCTTGTTGTAAAGCTGCATATGCTTTTTCTCTGTCTTTGAAATAGACTAATTTTGCTTGTGGTTGCGCTGTGGCGATCGCCTGTTCGTTTGTGGTTTTTGGAAGTACGCCGATTCGCTTGCCAATTAGGGATTTTGGCTCGTCTATATTACTTGTTTTCTTAACCAGCAAATTAGTACCAGTTGCACCATAACTAAAGGAAAAATCTACATTTTTATTACGTTCCCAGGTAAAGCTGCTGGCATCGCAAACAATATCAACCTTTTTATTAAGTATATTAGGAATGCGTTCGTCTGTATTAAGTGCAACTAATTTTAATTTAACTTTTTTACCCAGTTCTTTTTCTAACTCCTGCTGAATAAGTTTGAGCATATCTACAGAATAACCAATCAATTGCCCTTCTTTGTTTTTATAAGCAAAAGGGAAAGCATCTTTACTGGTTCCTGCTGTCAGTACACCCGTGCGTTTTACCTTTTCCATTATGGTTTCCGCTGAAGCAACACTGGGTAGCGCTGCTGTTAATAGCAAACTTAAGGCTGCAACTGTAATTGTTTTAAACATCTTCACTCCTCATACCAGCAAGGTTGATTTTGAAATTTCTATGTAGGTTAAAAATACAGTAATTGCCCTATAGGATTACAAGTTAAGATGATACAAGATACAATTTTTTATATTTTCAATTTGATTAAAGGAAGTAGCGGAAAGTGCGGTCTTGGGGAGCCACTCTCGTGCGCGGGTTCCCCGCGTTGAGAGAAGTGGCGTGGTCTCCACGCCATTTGCTACAACGGTGCGTGTTCCTCCCTCCGGGTATCTCTCTTCGAGAGACGCTTAGTCTAACGACTCACTTCGTGAACGCTAACGCTAGTTTGGGGGACGGAAACCGACACCCCCAACTAGACTCACCGCAACGCAATGGCTCCCCAAGAGCAACTTTCCAAGAGAGGGAGTAGGGAGTAGGGAGTAGGGATTAGGGAATAGTGTTGGCAACAGAACAATGTGTTAGTACTAGAATTGATCAAAGAATTTCAGAAGAAACACATAACCATTATTTTTTCTCCTCCTAATATCTGTTATCTGTTCCCTGTTCCCTCTTCCCCATTCCCTACTCCCTATTCCCTACTCCCCATACTTACTTTCGAGGAATGTCTTGATAAGAGTGGGTTAATAAATTCTTTAAAACTTCTGTAGCCGATTGATATCTTTTTGTGAAATCAGGCTCTACCATCTGATCTAAAATAGCAGCTAATTTTTCTTCGATTTGAACTAACTCGCGCCAATCTTGAAAAACTTTATTTGTCGAATCTGGTATAACTAGTCCACCATTATTTGCATTTCTACGGTATTTTCTCGGCTCTACACCTGTTAAAGCTTGAATTGCAACCATTCCCAAAGCATAAATATCACTGTTGAGTTTTGGTTGTCCGCTAATCTGCTCTGGAGGTGCATACCCAGGAGTCATAATTGCAATTGTTTGACTTTCTTGTATTTCGCTTATATAGTTATCTTCTTGCTGGGATTGAATCAGCTTTACAGCACCAAAGTCAATTAGAAAAATACGTCCGTCTTCTCTACGAATTAGATTACTTGGTTTAATATCTCGGTGGATAACACCATAATTATGAACAAAAGTCAATATTTGCAAAGTATCTTTTAGTAACTCTATAACTTGAGTTTGAGAAATGCGTTTACCAGGAGAAATCTCTTGAACCAAAGAGTGTCCTTTGATAAGTTCTTGTACAAGATAAAATTGCTCATGCTCTTCAAAATAAGCAAGCAATTGGGGTATTTGCTGATGCTTGCCCAAAATCTCTAGAATTTCTGCTTCTGTATTAAATAAACGTCTAGCAACTTTTAAAAATTGTGCATCTTGACGATTCGGTTTTAATTGTTTAACAACGCACTCAGGTAATCCAGGGCGCTGAGTATCTAGAGCTAAGTAAGTACGACTAAATCCTCCTCCACCTAAATTATTCTTAATTTTATAGCGATTACTTAGTAATCTATTTGCCGGAATTTCTTGTCCAAGACTAGGAGGATAAATAACTGTTTCTGTTGAGGGAATTGAACTACTTCCACCTTGACGCAAGAGAATATGCAGTTGGGCGATCGCCTCTTCTTGTTCCTGAATTCGTTGAGCAATTTCTTCTTGCTCTTGCTTGCTCCCATAGGCTGTATAACCCAGAATGCTTCCGGCTCCCAGTACAAAACCTAATGCTGGAGATACCACAGGAATCCATCCGGCTTGAGTAAAGATAAAAAAGTTTCCACCAATTAAAATAGCTATGGTTATTCCACCTGCAATTCCCAAACGCATTGGATGTTGAATACGTGATGCTATCAACCCTCCAGTTAAACTCCATACAAATATCCATCCAATCTCTGCCCATTCGGGTAAAAACCAAAATAAAGGCTGTTGGGGTTTAAGCACAGCACTCAGAATTTGACTAACGCTATTAGCATGAATAACAACTCCTGCCATTTTGCCTGATTTATCTAACTTACCACTGCTATAAGGCGTGTTGAAAATATCTTTCAAACTTGCTGCGGTAGAACCAATCAAAACAATACGGTCTTTTACCAATTCTGAATTTACCTTATTAGATAATACATCTGTGACAGTTACCCGTTGAGCAATTTCTTTACCAGAACGATAATTAAGTAGAATTTGATAACCCCCATGATCCACATTCTGATAACCCCCTGAGTTACTTTTAAGAGGTTTAAACAGAGTATTGCCAAGTAGTAGTTCTTTTTCTGAGGTAAGTTGTGGCTGAATACCTCCTACTTCTAAATATTTAAGTGCTAGCTGTAGGCTAAAAGAATAGGAAGTTGCACAGGGGTCATCTGCTGCTGGTTCGTGTAATAGTAAATTACGGCGAATTGTGCCATCGGGATCTTCTGGAATGTCGCTAAATCCGACTCTTAATGGCTCGATTCCATTTGGTGGAGGTATTGCAGGTTCATTAACATCAGATTGCTTACAGACAGGAACGATTATATCACTCAGTTGTAGACGTTCTAATAGCTTGGTGTGACCGGGTTCTACAGGCAAATCGCGATATATATCTAAACCAATCGCTCGTGGCTGATATTGCTCTAATTTGCTCAAGAGATTATCAACAACTTCTCCTGGTAAAGGAAATTGCAAATTTTTAATGTCTTCTTCAGTCACCTCAACAATTAACAAGCGGGGATCTGGTTCTGGATTGGCACGTAACTGCATCATCCGATCGAACACCCTTAATTCCAAAGGTTGCAAAACGCCAATTCGTCCAAAAACGAGCAGCAAAACAGTGATAAAAAGACTAGAAATAATGGCAGGTAGTGCAAATAAATTTTTCATCGAATTAACCTTTCTGTAAAAAATCTCTTGATATTGCTGGTAATTTCTTATCAAACAAAGATATGAATTACTAATATTCTGTCCCATAAAAAATGATGGGTTTGTAGTTGGCGATTTATCGCTCCGGAGGACTAAAAGTCCCAACTACAAACATGAAATGTTAAAACGCACTTTTATGCCTTGCTCTGTCTTCTTTAGAAGACGCAGGTGTATAAGAGAAGAAAATTTACGAATAAGTTGGTTGTTGAGTTCCGAGTGCTGTTCGGTTAGGTGTAACTTTTAACTAACACTTTAATGGGAATTGAATAGTTATAAATTGTATAGATAAATATTACATTGACCAAAACAGTTGTCAATATAGAAAACTATAAACTTATTTAGAAAAACCAATAATTAACTTTAAAAAAACCTTTTACCTAACCTTATAGAAAAATCAAACAATTACTTTGTGAATCTTTGTAATCTAATAAATGTCAGGAACGAAATATTCCACTAATAGATGTGAGGTTACAAAGATGGCAAATTAAGGTCAGTAACTATTGTAAAGGTTTGTGGTACGTGATATTTTATTTTTAGATAAAAATACTTATATTAAAAGCTATGCTGAATCACCACAGCTTAGTAAATTTACTTTGGCAATCGACACTAATTTTAACTGCATCTGGTTTCGCTGTAGTCTCCGGAAATAGTGCTTTCGCTCAAATTCAGCCGGATAACACCTTGGGAGAGCAAAATTCTATTGTTAATGATATCGATGCGCTCAACAAACGCATTGATGGTGGTGTCAGACTGGATGCGAATTTATTTCATAGTTTTCAAGAATTTAATGTCAGTGAAAATGGAAGCGTTTATTTTGCTAATCCACAGGGG
>JBCCLY010000205.1:0-6928 GCA_039026655.1 Cyanobacteria bacterium P01_C01_bin.38
ATTCAATGGAATTATGACGCAACTAGCACAAATCGATCCAGCCTTAGTAAATTTAAGTCCAGCAAGTTTACCATTAGGTTTCATACCTTTCTTTATCGGTTGGGCGGTAGCTGGATTTGGCGTAGTAGGGCAACCCCACATCATGGTTCGCGCAATGGCTATTGACAATGCGGGTAACGTTGCCAAAGCTCGCGATATCAAAGCAATCGTCGGTTTAATCGCTGCATTTGCTTCCCTTGGTGTCGGTTTAACAGCAAGAGTGCTGCTACCTAATTTATTAAACAACGGCGGCGACGCAGAATTAACTTTACCTTTACTATCGTTAGAGTTATTACCAGTCGCTTTAGTCGGACTAATGTTAGCAGGAATATTTTCCGCAACAATGTCTACAGCAGATTCACAGATACTTTCATGTTCGGCAGCCCTAACTCAAGATGTGTTTCCTCAATTTGCTCACTCTTATAAAATAGTCAAATTAGGAACCCTAACTGTTACCGCAATAGTATTTGTAATTGCCTTATTTGGCAGCCAAAACGTGTTTTTTCTAGTTACTTTTGCATGGTCAGCTTTAGCTTCAGCATTAGGGCCATTGTTCATGGTACGAGTATTACAGCTACCTATCAATAAAACAGTTGCTGTTGCAATGATGTTAATTGGAATATCAACTGCTTTAATATGGAAAATTACAGAATTATCAAGCTTTATTTACGAAGTACTTCCTGGAATGGCTGCGGGAATATTAGTTTATTTCATAGCTCGGTTGTTTATTCGTGGTGACATGAAACCAGCGAGCGGGAAATAGAGGAGTTAGGAGTTAGGAGTTAGGAGTTAGGAGTTAGGAGTTAGGAGTTAGGAGTTAGGAGTTAGGAGTTAATTATTATTTAACTTCAGGATTTACATAAAGCCCCCTTTTTTAAGGAGGGGTTGGGGGGATATAAATTGGTGGAATACTAATTTTATCGCTCAAGTTATGTAAGTCCTATGATTAATAAAAACGGCTATCATATATTGTTTTGTATTTGTAATATAAAAAACTTTGTTAATATCATTTCATCAAATTTAAATCGATTTTAGATATTAAAAAAAATCCCAACAAACTATTATTTGTATATAGAAACACAGAATCGATAGAGATTATTAAAGAAAACTTTTTCTATTAGATATATGTCACCTTTTTATATTAAGTTAAGATGAAAATTCTGCCTTTTTAGCAGTTATTGTTCTGTTTAATAGTCGAACAAAGTGAACAATCAACATAGGTAGAAGATAATATTACTAAAACTTTGTAAGAGTTACAGGCATAAGCATCATTATTCAAGATATAAAAACTTAGAGGATGTTTTAAAAGTCGGATTTAATACCTTACCTGGCGACTGTAAGTCGCGGCTACACAAGCAAAACCCACCTTCGTGGGTTTAAAAACAATTAGTCCACGGAGGTGGACTTAGCCTGTGTAGTAGCGGTTTTAACCGCCGGATACTTTTAAAACATCCTCTTAGGGAAATATTACATCATAAATTGTCGAAGATATATTATTTTTCCCCTATTAAATGTATTTATTTAATCTATATTTGAAGTTTTGAATGTTGAGTAAATTTCGTTGTCAGTCAAGTTGCTGCTTCTATTCTTTCTTCTTCCATCTTCTTCCGTAAACAGGGTATTAAATTTCGTATTTATAAAGTGGATTTAAGAAAAGCTCGAAAGTCTTCGAGTCTTATTTATAACTTTTGGGTTCATCCTCCAAGTACAAGTCTTCAAATTAATCACACATAATCTTATGAATAATTTAGTTTTAGGATTATTTGTAAAAATCCTAGCAACTTCTGTTTTCTGTTATGCAACTGTTTTAACTAATTCTGCATTCGCTGTTGAAGGTATCGAAAATGAAAATAATCAGTTAACTACGCCCCAACCTCCTGAGCAAATAAGCCTTCCTAAGTTAGATAAACTCGGTGAAGTTGTCGAAGCATCTGAAGATATTCAAGTACCTACAATTGAAACTGTTGCGGTTCAGAATTTAGCTACTGTTGAAGAAACCGAGCAAAAACTTACACTCAACAAAATAGCTTCCCCTGAATCAATCGAACAACAAGCATCTTTTTCCCAAATTAATCAGGATATTGCTTTAGATACATCGAATTCAAATGATTCAAATATCGATGCTAAAACAGCACCAGCCAAATGTTCGGAAGCAGAAGGTAAGTTTGCTTTAGCTCAAAGCACAGTAAATACAAAAAATACAAAAAACTGTGTTAAACCATCCTTCGAGGAATTTGAAGAAGTACAAACTCAACTGCGCGATTTAAGCAAAGTTAAATTTAAATCGCACTATTCCGCTCCTAGTATGAGTGTTTATATTCCTGTAGGATATGGTGCTGATAACAACACAGCATTTGTTGCAACTGATTATCAATCTCGTCAAAGATTCACCAACTCTAATGATGCTCAAGCGGTGTTTGGTGTTGGCTTAGGTGATGCGAAAAAATCTGTCGGTGTCGTATTGTCCTACACCCTAGCCAGCGTTAGTAATAATAACAATAGTGACTTCGGAATTGGTGGTTTTAACGTGAAAGTCCATCGTCAATTCAAAGATGATTGGGCTGCCGCTGTTGGTATGAATGGGGTTGTAAACGTCGGGCGCTACAGCAACAGTTTAGTTAATGACTTTGAAAATTCTCTATACGGAGTTGTTACTAAAGTTATTCGCACCAAAGACGATATTAATAAACCTTTCAGCCGTGTTGCGGTGACTGCTGGTATTGGTAACGGACAATTCCGCACGGAAAACTCGATCAACAATGACAAAGACAACTTTAATGTTTTTGGTAATGTTGCCGTTCGCGTACATCCTCAAGCGAGCTTAATTGCAGAGTGGACTGGACAAGATTTGGCTGTAGGAGCTTCGATCGCACCTTTCAAAAATATTCCTCTAGTAATTACTCCCGCACTCCGCGATATAACAGGTCCCGGCGCTGGAGCTAGCGACAAACCTAGATTCGTGCTTGGGGCTGGATTTGGATTTAAGTTTTAGGCAAATTTGATGTCTAATTGTTAGCACTAAAAAGGATATTTATTCGGTAACAATCATGCGTAAAAGTAAATTAATTGGTCTGATTCTAGGTACATCATTAGTTTTTGGTGGACTGCCTATAGATTCTGCTAAAGCTCAGTCAAATGGTTCTAATATTACTGGAACTAATTTATCTAATATCACCCGAACCAAGGTATTCAGTTCCGGGCCAATATTCACCAGAGGTGGCGAACTAAATTCGGGGATTACTCAAAGAGCGCAACAGATAGCCGAAGAGTTACAGAAAGCCTATGAAAAATGTAGCACTTGTAAGCCATGTGTACTACGTGGTTTTCTAATCCCCAATAAACCACAAACTACACCAAAACAGACTTCTTCTAGCCCGAAAAAATGTAAACAATACAAGGCTTTATTAATTGAATCTAAAAATTTCTTAATTGAAGTCAATGAAGAAATTGAAGCCGTAAAAACTAGCATAGTCAATCGTACTTGGTAGATTTGTGCTTTCGAGACAAACCACACAAGAGTATTGTAAGGATTAATAATGTTAAAAAAGACCCGTCTTAGCCTGTTTATCGGAGTTGTCATCGGAGGAATTTTCAGCGTTTTCTCATCCCCAGCGCAAGCTCAAACTCCAGAACCAATTCAACAACAATCCCAAGAATTATTCGGTAATAGCGGTATCTTGTTTTCGATGGATACTCTTATACAATTTAAATTTGTTCGTTCTTACGGTGCTTACCAATCTGTATTTGGAGTTAGAAATGAAACCACTGGAGAGGAGACAGATTTGATTGGAGAAACTAAGCCAAGTGATTTAACTACATCTGAGTTTGAGCAAGCTTTAAACAAACCCTCTGATGGTTTAACAGATAATCCTAATGACTTTCAGGGAACTCTAGGAAATGCTGTACCGCTACCTGGAACAGCACAATTCACCTTCAAGGCTGGTAATAGATACAGCTTTTACTTAAAGTCTCAGTTTCGGGGAAGAAATGTAGGTGTTATGTACTCAACCGATATGAAAAACCCTGCTAGTAACAGACAAGCAAAATTTTCTGGTGGTTTCTATGGATTAGCTAACGGTGGTGTTCTAATTCGATGGGATGATACCAACTCCGAAATTCCTAGAGTGAATAAAAACGACAATGATTTTGATGATTTCATTATTCGTGCTGGTGGTGATGAAGTATGTATCGATGAATAATCTGTTACATCTGACATCTTGCACCAGTGTCAGAAACCCGGTTTCTTTGTAATTTCATAACGAGATAGTAGTGCTTTCACAACAAGAAACCGGGTTTCTTTGAGCTTGTTGCTAATGGTGCAAGATATCAGTTACATCCTTTTTCCTAAAAGGAGCAATTGCGAATTAATGCAACCTGGATTTAGTTTTCAGTCACAGCAAAAGTCTTGTTAACTCACTAAACTTAAAACTTATTGAGACATACAGGGTATAAAACCCCACCGTCTGCACGGTGCTAGTAATTGGTTGGGGCGGCGTGTCGGCGGAAAGAATATTCTGTCCGCCGTTCACGCATAAAGGCGTGCGGCTCACCGCCTTGTCAAAAACCCCATTCAATTACCTCTCCCTCACTCCCTCACTCCCTCACTCTCTCACTCTTTATTTGCTACGTCTTTTAATTAAGATGTAGCATTTTTGTATTAGCTTTTAACTTAAAGTAACAAAACGCGGTATCCTAAACAATAATACTGAGCCTTCGCCGTAAAGAGATTTTGGGTTTTAGTTGTCAATCCAAAATCCATTAGCGTTCACGCAGTGAGTCGTCAGACTAAGCGTGTCCGTAAGGACATAATCTAAAATCTAAAATCCCATGACTCATCACATTATCAAAGCCACCAAAGATACCGTACATCTCGGTGGTTTTTCGCATCTACTAAAACCTGTTTTAACTGTAAATTCTGGCGATACGGTAGATGTCGAAACTTACACGGGATTTCATGTTTGCGACAAAGCCCCGCCAGAGTTCGTAACTCCTGCATTACTAGACATATACGAAAATCTTTCCCCTCAAAGTAAAATAGCAGCGGGACCTCATTTACTTACAGGGCCAATTTTTGTGCAAGATGCACAACCTGGGGATGTTTTGGAAGTAACTTTAAAGAAAATTACTCCAAGTCTACCAGTTGGTTTTAACGTAATTCGTAAAAATTGCGGTGCTTTACCAGAGCAATTTAATCAACCAGCATTAAGATTTATTCCTCTGGATTTAAAGAATAACATTGCAGAATTTCCTACAGGTAGCGGTATTAAAATTCCTCTCAAACCATTTTTCGGTATTCTTGGGGTTGCAACACCAGAAAATTGCCGAAATTCCATACCCCCAGGAAACTATGGCGGCAATATTGACAACCGCGAATTACAAGCTGGTTCCAAAATATTTTTACCCGTATTCCTACCTGGCGCATTATTTTCCATCGGTGACGGACATTCTACCCAAGGAGACGGGGAAGTAAACGTGACTGCAATTGAAACTTCCATGAACGGTACTATTGAACTAAAGCTGAGAAAGGATTTGCAAATTTCAACACCAATAGCCGAAACCCCTACTGATATCATCACGATGGGCTTTGCTCCCACATTGGACGAAGCTTTAGAAAAAGCGTTAAGAAATACGATCAATTTTCTGGTAAGCTGCACAAAGTTATCGCCAGAAGATGCCTATGTATTATGCAGTTTAGCAGTAAGTTTTCGCATTACCCAAGTCGTTAATTTACCGCACAAAGGAGTACATGGAATGCTATCAAAAGCGATTTTACCAGAAGGGATTGGAGTTAGGAGTTAGGAGTTAGGAGTTAGGAGTTAGGAGTTAGGAGTTAGGAGTTAGGAGTTATGAGTTATGAGTTAGGAGTTATGAGTTAGGAGTTATGAGTTAGGAGTTATGAGTTAGGAGTTAGGAGTTATGAGTTATAAATAAAAAAGTTGTTTATTATTATTAATTATCAAATTTAATTTTTATAGTTCGTAGTAAGGGCTTTAGCCCTTCGAGGAAAGGACTTAAGTCCTTACTACAAACCCTTTAAAACATTATAAATTTATTCTATATTTCTCTACTCCCTACTCCCTACTCCCTATTCCCTATCAATAAAAACATGGAAAATTGGTTACTTTTAGTAATTAGTGGATTATTTGCAGGTATTCTCGCCGGATTATTGGGTATTGGTGGTGGTACGGTTTTAGTACCGATATTATTAGCATTTGGATATATGCCTTTGAAGGCTACTGCTACTAGTAGTCTTGCAATTGTAATTACGGCGACTTCTGGAACTATTCAGAATTGGCGCATGGGCTATATAGATTTTAAAAAGGTTATTTTTTTAGCATTACCAGCGGCAGTTACAGCTTATTTTAGTGCTGGGATAGCCAAAAATATTCCCCCCGGAAATCAGTTAGTTTCCTTTGGAATTTTGCTTTTATTTACTATTTATTTGGTAGAGTTACGCAAAAAATTATCAAAGAAGCAAGAAGCAAAAAACGAACAAAACCAACAAAATCAGGAATCTAAAATTAGTCCTATGGTTTCTCGAATTGTTACTGGTGGTTTTGCTGGTATGCTCGCTGGTATATTCGGAGTAGGTGGTGGTGTAATTATGGTGCCTTTACAAATGCTTCTACTAGGAGAACCGATTAAAAAAGCAATTCAAACTAGTTTGGGAGTTATTGTTATTAGCTCTATTTCTTCTGCTACTAGACACGCTTTTGAAGGTAATATCTTGTTAGTTCAAGGTTTAATTTTAGGATTCGGTGGACTTTTAGGGGCACAAATTAGTACCCGTTTTTTACCTAAATTACCAGATAGAATTGTTAGCATAACATTTCGTATTGGGCTTGCTATTTTGGCGGTTTATGTTTTTTGGAAAGCTTACAATATATAG
>JBCCLY010000206.1:0-6911 GCA_039026655.1 Cyanobacteria bacterium P01_C01_bin.38
CACGCCGTTCTTAACTACGTTTCCACCGGGTTCTGTATAAGCTGCATTACCACCTTGATCTGCTGCTAAATCCACGATTACCGCACCGGGCTTCATTTGGGCAATCATTTCTTCTGTTACCAAACGAGGCGCTTTTCTACCCGGTACTTGAGCAGTTGTAATTACTACATCTGCATTTTTAACTCTTTCGTTAACGGCTTCTTGAGTTTTCTTTTTACTTTCTTCAGAAATCTCTTTTGCATAACCGCCAGCAGTTGCTGTTTCTTCGTCTAATTTAACTTCGACGAATTTTGCACCCAAACTTTGTACTTCTTCTTTAACGGCAGGGCGAATATCAAAGGCTTCTACCATTGCTCCCAAACGTCTTGCAGTGGCTATTGCCTGTAAACCAGCAACACCCGCACCCATGACAAATACTTTGGCAGGAGCAATGGTACCGGCGGCTGTTGTCAGCATGGGAAAATATTTTGGTAATGCTTCTGCGGCAATTAATACCGATTTATAACCTGCAATGGAAGCTTGGGAAGATAAAGCATCCATACTTTGCGCCCTGGTGGTGCGAGGAATCATTTCCATACTGAAAGCAGTTACTTTTCGTTGAGCTAACTGCTCGGCAAGCGATGGATTTGCTAAAGGATTGAGAAATCCAATAAATACGCTTCCTTCTTTTAACGAATCAATTTCAGCGCTACCATCTTCTCGCTGTTGTGGGGGACTTACTTTTAACAGGATATCTGCTTCACCCCATAATTTTGCAGTATCAGAAACAACTGTTGCTCCAGCTGCTTCATAATCGGAATCGCTATACAATGCTTTCTCACCAGCACCCGATTCTATCGATACTTCAAAGCCTTGTTTTACCAACTTTGAAACCACATCTGGAATTAATGCTACACGACGCTCGCTAACTTCTATTTCTTTAGCAACTGCGATTCTCATGAATTCTCCTAATCGTTAATTATTTTTTAGAAACAGTGAAAATATTGAATATTTCTTTAAGGCAACCTGTATTAATGCTTGGAAAGTGCCCTGAGTGCAGCAAACAGTATCGGTTAGGATTTATATTGCATTCTTGCACGAAAACCGAATTAGCCTCTTAATCTTTTTTTGGTTGTAGACGAGATGCTTACAAAACTTAATTATTGTTCATCCTAAGTTGATTCCCAAATTTTACCGTCCGATCTTTAACTTTTTTTTGGGATTGTATAGATCCTAATTTTACTTGTCTACATTAAGAAAACTTTAGTGACTTATACCAATATCCACAATCAGTGAAATTTTAATATTTTAATAATAATTTAGCTACATTTTTATCCGCGTTAAATATTGTAAGCATAAAGTCGGCAAATAAGCAGCAATCATATTGTTCAATTTAGCCCCGTCAGATAAAACTTGTCTTTCTGAAGATAGCGTAATTCAATATATAAATGTTGAGCCAATTATTTCAATTTTTTTAACAAAATACTTCATTCTCGAAACAGTTATACATATTTAGAAACACTATTAAATTTTCATCACAATCAGAATACATTTAATTGCTGTATATAAGTTTGGCAAAATAAAAATCATGGTTCTTTAGTACATATTATGGTAGTTAAATAGTCTTGACAGGTTCGTAATTGGGACTTTAATCCTCAATCCGAGCGATAAATAACTTACTACAAACTATCTTGAATAAAAATAGGAATTTATACTTGTTCGTTAGATATTTCAAATACATATTTTTTAACATAATTGCATAATAATACGGAGATAGACACTTTTTGTATGTGGCTTACGTCTAGTAGTTGGGATTCAGTAGTAAAGTTTAGTTACGAGCGTTAACTTCGTACTGCCTTCATACAACAATTTTTATGCTAGAGGAGTGATTACTATGCGACGTTTACTTTCTGCTGTAGCCGTAACTGGCTTTTTACTCGCTGGAATGCCAGCTATCACCTTTGCACAAGGTTTACCTGGATTAACTTTGTTTAGCGGTGTAAAGAGTGAAAATCAACTATCATACCGATTAGACTTTGGCGGGCAAAGACGTGACTGGGATCGATACCGTTTAAGAATCCCCGCTAAAAAGCTGAAGATGGCAGTCGAGAAATTTGTTATTGCTTACCCAGATTACTACGATGGAGAATTCGATACCGACGAAGTTGAAATCAAAGTCGGAGGAAAAAGAGGCAAAATGATGGCTGTCTCGGAAGTGAAGTGGGATAAAGAAGGAAAAGTAATTGAAATTTATCCTAAAGAAACCATCCCCGCAGGTAAGAGCGTCGAGTTACAGTTATCCAATGTACAAAACCCAGATTTCCCTGGAACATTCTACTTCAACTGCTTAATTCAATCTCCTGGTGATAAAACAGCGTTAACCCGCTATGTCGGAACTTGGATTATCGGTATTAATTAAAAGAGTGAGGAGTTAAGAGTTAGGAGTTAGGAGTTAGGAGTTAGGAGTTAGGAGTTAGTAGTTAAGAATTAGAAGTTAAATAGTATTTGTATTGGGAGCCGGAAAGCTCCCTTCTTGTTTTCTATCCAAACAACTCCATGCCCAATCCCCCATGCCCAATCCTTATTCTTCGTAGGGTGCTGTGACGGTTACGACAATTGATCGAAACTAACCAAGGAATTTGACAATACCGTCACGCACCATTTTCAACCAATTGGTGCGTGAGGGCATTATGTAAATTTTCTTGTTGTATGCGATAAGTTATTTTAGCCCTCACACACCCTACAGCTAATATAAATATTTTTCATTATTCCTTTCTTCGTAGGGTGCTGTGACGGTTACGACAATTGATCGAAACTAACCAAGGAATTTGACAATACCGTCACGCACCATCATCAACATTTCACGGGAAAGGAATGAGTTAGAGCGAAAGGAATTTGACAATACCGTCACGCACCATCATCAACCAATTGGTGCGTGACGGCATTATGTACATTTACTGTTTTAGTCGATAAATTATTTTAGCCGTCACAGCACCCTACAAAATAAATTCAAAAATAAATATTTAACTTTAAAATTTAAAATTTCAATGGTATAATAATGGATTGTAATTTTTAACAGGTGCCAGGAAAGGAAATTATGAAAAGAACATTAGGCGGCACTTGCCGTAAGAGAAAGAGAACTTCTGGATTTCGTGCCAGAATGCGGACTCCGGATGGTCGAAACGTGATTCGAGCTAGAAGAAAAAAAGGTCGTCATCGTTTGAGCGTTTAAACGTTTTAACGTTTAGGCGCTTTACGTTGAAAGGTTAGGAGTGTTTGATATTGGCTTTGCCGTCTTCAAATCGACTCAAGTCCCGACACGATTTTAGGGCAGTTTTCCGGGAAGGATTTCGCTGTCATGGTTGTTACATGACTCTCAGAGCTTTACAACCGCCTAACGAACGATTACCTTCTTCGGATACTCCCGACGAAAATCAACCAGAGAAACCGGCGAAAAGCCTTAAGAGCGTGCGAATTGGTATATCTATAAGTACCAAAGTTAGTAAAAAAGCTGTAGTACGCAACCGATTGAAACGGCAAATCTCAGCAGTTTTATATGAATTATTACCGAAACTAGCCCCCGAATGGCGATTAGTGGTAGTTGTAAAACCAACAGCCGTACAACAAGAGTGCGGAAGCAAACAATTTCTGCAAGAATTAGAGCAGTTGTTGGTAAAAGCCGAGGTCATTAATGGGCATTCGTGAAGAAGTTTATTATGAAGGTGGTCCTCATATTGGGGATCTAATTATAGGTATACTGATCGGTCTTACTATCGTTGGTTTACCGTTAGCCGTAGGAGCTTTTGTAAGAGCATTGTGGCTGCGTTACCGGATCACCGATAGACGCATATCAGTCACTGGTGGTTGGATGGGACGCGATCGCTCTGACATAATTTACTCGGAAATCGTAAAAATTGCTAAGGTTCCCCGTGGTATTGGTCTATGGGGTGATATGGTACTAACTCTTAGAGATGGTAGCCGTTTAGAATTAAGAGCGGTTCCTAAATTCCGAGAAACTTACGAGTATATTTCTGGGCAGGTAGCTGCTAGAAATCCCAAGTTTGCTGAAGCACAGAAAAAGTAAGGAGCGTCCAAACCGTCTAATTCGGGTTTTTTGTAGCCCGTAGCAAGATAAATCAATTCAAAATTCAAAATTTAAATTAAAAAAAAAGTTAAAAATAATTAAAAACAATTTTTTTATTTTTGGTTTTGGATTGGTGCTATCCCTATCTATTTCGCCGATTGCACTATCGGTACTTGAAAAAATGTGCGGCTATCCGTAGGATAGCTAGTCACATTTTTGATAGGGATTTCGATAAATTAGATTCAGTTAATTTAGTGTCTATAGGGTTGAATTCAAAATAATGGACTTTGGTATTGGGTTCCTCTCGAACAATGTAATGCTGCCAATCATAGACTTGTTCTATAGCATTGTGCCGAGTTATGGATTGGCGATTATTGCTTTAACTTTAATCATCCGCGTCTCACTCTATCCTTTGAGTGCGGGATCGATTCGCAATATGCGGAAGATGAAGATTGTGCAGCCGGTGATGCAGAAGCGGATGGCGGAAGTCAAAGAAAAATATAAAGAAGATCCGCAGAAGCAGCAAGAAGAAATGATGAACGTTCAAAAGGAGTTTGGTAATCCACTCGCTGGTTGCGCTCCTGTACTTTTGCAAATGCCTGTATTGCTAGCGCTGTTCGCAACATTACGGGGTTCGCCTTTTGCAGCTGCAAACTACAATGTCAATTTACAAATTTTGCCTAGCGAACAAATAGAACGAATTCAACCAGCTGCATTTGCTACAAAACCTTCAAGTATTTATGTTGATGAAGGCGATCGCCTCAAGGTAGCTGCGATTCTTCCTGGTGGAAACAAGTTAGCCGTGGGAGAACATACCAAGATTCAATATCAAACAATTGATGGTAAACCGTTTGAAGAAGTTTTGCAGCAGCACCCAGATAATCAGAATAAGTTGCTTCCGCAGTGGAAAATAACTAAAGGAGCAGAAAGGATAAGCATTGATTCGGAAGGTAATATAGAAGCATTACAGCCCGGTGATGTGACTATTCAGGGAAATATTCCTGGATTAGCAGCAGACACGGGATTTTTGTTTATCGAGGCTTTAGGTAGAGTAGGCGCATATGATGACGATGGTACAATTAATTGGGATATCGTCACGATGATTGGACTATTCGGCGTTTCACTTTATGTGAGCCAGTTAATTACCGGACAAAGTAATGCAACTGATAATCCACAGCAAAATACTGTAGCGAAACTTACCCCAATTTTATTTTCCGGGATGTTCTTATTCTTCCCGTTACCTGCTGGGGTATTGATGTATATGGTAATTGGTAACGTTTTCCAAACCCTACAAACCTACATCCTTTCTAAGGAACCCTTACCCGAAGAAATACAAAAAATTGTAGACGCGCAGGAAAAAGAAGCTTTAAGCGCAGAAGCAAAAGCGCTACCGTTTGAACCAAAAAGTACTAAGAAGAAAGCAACAAGCTGATGATGAGCGATACTCGGATGCAACGTGGGGAGCAGTGGTTAAAAGAATTGCTGCAATTATCTGGGTTCTCTGCGGAGATTCAAGCCGATAAAGAAGAAAACACTTTGGGAGAAAGAGATCCACTTTCTCTCAATAGCTATTGGTTAACAATTGACGAATCCAATTTAACCGAAAGTCAAATCCATAATTTGATTGGACGTGATGGTAAAGTGCTAGATGCAATTCAGTATCTAGCAAATTCTATTCTTAACTTGAACCAAGAAACCGAGGAGCAAGCATCTTATACAGTAGAATTAAACGGCTACCGCGTTACTCGGTTAGCCCAAATTAGCGACATGATAGAAGAAGTAATCGATCGAGTCCGTAATACCGGACAAGAAGTCGAAGTAAAATCCCTCAGTTCAGCCGAACGTCGTCAAGTTCACACTTTGTTGAAGGGCTTTGACGATTTAGAAAGCTTTAGTCAAGGAAAAGAACCACATCGCCATCTGGTTATACGTCCAGCAGCATGGTAAGTAGATTTGAGGGTTGGGGATATATATAAATATACAAAATATACATAAATATATTCCCAAACCTTCTTCTTTTCAAGATTATTTAAAAGATTATTTTCAAGATTATTTAAAAGATTATTTGAAAGATTATTTGAAATCAGTAAACGGTAAATAATATGGACGCAATTTATATTCCCCAGCTTGCTCAAGCGTCAAAACCGATAGAACATATAACTGTAAAAGAATTTCTACCAGGTTTAAATACTTTAACGCCAGTACGCGGCAATATTCGCGTCGAGCATCGCGGTAATTTCTTAGAAGTAACCGCACAAGCTGAAGCAATTATGACTTTAAGCTGCAATCGTTGTTTGCAACAATATAATCATCGCGTTCGACTTGATACTTCAGAAATAATTTGGTTAGATGAACAAGCCGATGTTGAAGAAGAATTTCTTGCCGAAAGAGAAGTTGCTTTAGAAGAATTGGTAGAAAGTGTATCGCCAAATGGATACTTTCATCCCAGCGTTTGGCTATACGAGCAAATGTGTTTAGAGATTCCCCAGCGGCAATTATGCGACGAAAAATGTCCTGGAATACAGCCTTTGCAAGATATTAAAGAAGATAAACCTATTGATAGTCGTTGGGCTTCTTTACAATCTTTGAGAAAGCAACTGTAATGCAGGATATGATTTTTAATAATTGCGGCTGTTTAGAAACCCGATTTTTTGGAAAAATCGGGTTTTTAAATTTAGTTAAAATGCTCTATTGCACAAATTACCACAAGTCGATAGCATTAAGGTATAACTCAAGTTATACCAGCAGATGAAAACAGCTATTTCAATTCCCGATCCTCTTTTTGAGGCTGCCGAGCAGTTTGCAAAACGCTTAGGATTATCCCGTAGTGAGCTTTATGCTATGGCAC
>JBCCLY010000207.1:0-6880 GCA_039026655.1 Cyanobacteria bacterium P01_C01_bin.38
CCAATTACCACTTCTTAGCAAATAAATCGTGTAGGGAAATATAAAAGCAGGGAATTATAAATAATGTCACTACTGTGGCTAAGGATAAGCCAGAAAATACTACGACTCCTAAAGGTTGTAAGAATTCTGAACCTTCACCAATTCCTAATGCTAAGGGAAACATTCCTAATACTGTGGTGATTGTTGTCATTAATATGGGGCGCAAACGTTGCGGTGCTGCTTTTAATATTGCTGTTGCGCGATCGCCTTTTTCACTTTCACGAATTTGATTTGCTAGCTCTACCATGACGATGGCGTTATTAACTACAATTCCTACTAATAACACCGCACCAACTATCACTGTTGCTCCAATGGCTGTTTGAGTTATATAAAGTCCGAAAATACCCCCAGCTAATGCAAGTGGCATGGTAAACATAATTACTAATGGATCTATCAGGGAGTTGTATTGTACTGCCATGACTACGAACACTAAAAAGGCGGCTAATCCTCCTAATAACCATAATGAATTTTGTAATTGTTGATTGGATTCGGCGCTATAACTTGGTAATAGGCGCACTCCTTCGGGTAGCTCTAAGTTATCAATTACGCTGGAAACTTGATTTAAAGCTTGACTTAAATTTGCTCCTTCACTCAAGTTTCCGGCAATAATATACACCTGTCGCTGATTTATTCTTTGAATTTCTCCTGGTGCTTTTCCTTTAACAATGCTTGCTACATCGTTAAGACGCACTTGATAATTATTATTGACAAACAACGGTAATCTTTCTAGTTGTGAAGCTGTTTGCACCGATGCTTCATCTAGCTGCACTCGCACATCTACTAAACGATTACCTCGCTGTAACCGAGTTGGTATGCTTCCTTGAAGTGCGGTATTGATTGTGTCCCCAATATCTTCGGTTGTTAATCCCAAAGCTGCAATTCTTTGCCAATCGGGAAGAATTTGAATTTCTGGTTGCGGTTTATCGGCATCTGGGCGAAATCTAGCAGATTCTACTTGCTCATCCAAGGCTGCAAGTACCTGCTCTCCTGCTTTTTCTAAAATTTCTTGATTTTCTCCTTGCAAGATTACATCAATATCGGCACCGCGCACGGGTGAATTATTTAAAATTAAACCCCGCACTCTACCAGGAAAAAGGCGCAAACGAATTTTGGCTAAGTTGAGTTTGTTAAATTCTTTGTTAACTTTCTCTGTATAAGCTTCTATATCAGTACCTGATTTTAAAGTAATATTGCTAGAGCTTCTTAAGGGATTTTCGATGGTGGTGCTACTAAAAATAAAACCACCCACGGTAGAAAATGTATATTTGGTTTCTGGCTGCCTAAGCAAAATGTCATCAACAGCATCCATAACTTTTTGATTGGTTTCCAAAGTTGTACCCGGAGGAAAGGAAGCAAATAAAATAGCTCGTCCTGTATTGATACGAGGTAAAATTTCTTTGGGTATTTGCGGAATCATCCATAAACAACTGCCGCTAAGAAAAAGAATAGTTACAACAATAGTTAGCAAACGAAACTGGACTATATTTCGTAAAAAACTACCGTATAATCTTGTCGCTGCATCAAAACGATTATTAAACTCTTTCAAAAACCAGAATTTATTAACTTTGCTAGAAAATCGCCATGATAGCATTCGCGAAGTCAGCATCGGCACCACAGTCACCGCAATTAATATCGAAGCCGCTACAGCAAAGCTGATAGTCAGAATTAATTCGTTAAATAACAGCGAAATCAATCCACCAACCAATAAAAACGGTAATACAACTACTAAGTTAGTACTTGTAGAAGCAATTAAAGCAGATTCAACTTCTCTGCTGCTTTCTTCAGCTTGCTTTAGAAGAGAGGGGGGAGAGAGGGTAGAGGGGGAAGAGGGGGAAGAGGGGGGAGAAGAATTAAAAGTGAGGAGTGAAGAGTTATGAGTTATTAATTTTAAATTTTTTTTCCATCTCCTTGTCTCCGTCTTCTTGTCTCCCCATCCCCCCATCTCCCCATGCCCCATGCCCAATGCCCCATGCCCATTCCCCATTCCTTTAGCAATATTCTCCAGCATGACGATGGAGTTATCTACGACGATACCAACACCTAATGCCAAACCACCTAAACTAAAAACGTTTAGGGATAAACCAGATATTCCCATGAGAATTATGGCGGCAAGAGTTGCTAGGGGAATTGCTAAAACAATAATAAAAGTTTGTCGCAGAGAGCCTAAAAAAAGTAAAACTGAAACTGCTGCTAATGCAGTACCAATTAATCCTGATGCGGTAACGTTATTGATGGAATTACGGATAAATTGCGATTCGTCTAAAGTTGTTGTTAAAAGGGTTCCTTGAGGTATTATTCCAGATTTTTGTAATTCTGCAAGTCTTTGTTTGACTCCATCAACAACGTTTATAGTATTAGCATCTGGCTGTTTTTGAATGCTAATTTTTACCGCCGGTTGTTTATTTAATAAGACGGAAAGTCTCTGTTGCTCTGTATCATCTATGACTTGAGCAAAGTCTCGCAGGTAAATATTTTGAGAAAGATTAGAAGAAGTAGAAGAAGAATTAGAAGCAGAAATTATTTGAAAAGCAAGATTTCTAATTTCGTCGGCATTTTGAAAACGCCCTACGGTGCGAGTTAAAGCTTCGGAATCTTCCCCTAAAATTCTTCCCCCGGAAATATCTTGATTGCGATTTCTTAATTCATCAAGTACATCTTTTAAACCAATACCCAAAGCCTGCAAGCGATTTAAATCGAGATTAATTCTAATTTCTTCTTCGACTCCCCCAGAAACATCAACCCCGGCAACTCCAGCTACTACTCCTAATTCCCTTGCTAAATCTTCTTCTGCAAATACTCGTAAATCAACTCCTTGTAAAGAAGGTGAAGTTAAAGCAAATTCGTAAACTGGTGACTGTGAAGGGTCATACTTAAATATACGCGGTGACTCAATAGTGTCTGGTAATCTGCCCCTAGCTCGATTAAATGCCGCAGTAGTATCGTTAAGGGCTTGATCGATATTCCCTCCCGGTTGAAAATATAAATTGAGGCTAATTCTGCCTTCGCGGGTTTGAGAATAAACCTGAATTACTCCTTCAGTTGCAGCAAAAGCTTCTTCTAAAGGTTTGGTAACTTCATCAACCCCTACCTCTGGAGAAACCCCAGGGATTTCTACCCGCACACCAATTCGCGGATAAGTAATTGATGGCAGCAAATCAACTGGTAATCTAACTATAAAAAACACACCTAAAACAATCACTGCCAAAGTCAGCATCAGAGTGCCGATGTGCCTGCGAATAGAGATTGTGCTGATAGACATGGTTTGGGAATTGGGGATGGGGGATTGGGCATTGGGCATAGTTAGGAGTTAAGAGTTATGAGTTAGGAGTTGAGAGTTATTTAATTTCTACCCCCTCTTCCCCCTCTTCCCCCTCTTCCCCCTCTCTCTTTCTCTACGGTATTTTGTTCCGAAAGAATCGATAAACGTACATTTTCGCCGTCTTTTAATGGTTTGCTGCTCTGCACTACGTAAGATTCTCCTGGCTGCAATCCTGATAAAATTTCTACTTTACCGTCTGCTTTTTTCCCTAATGTTACGTTTCTGGCTTTTACTTTATTTTTAGTGCCGTCTTCTAAAACAATAAATACTTTTCCTTGAAAATTTAAACTTAATTCTTCTACATTTTTTCTTTCTTTGCTTTTTGTTTCTATTGCTCTTAACGGTACTACAATTTTCTGCGCTGCTGTATTTTCAAAGTTGACTCTGGCTAATAAACCGCTGCCAATTTTATCTTCAATATTGGGAATTACTACTTCTACTGGTATTAAACGGGCTGCTGTATTTGCTGCTGGTGAAATGCGTTTTAATGTACCCATGTATTTTTGATTAGGAAAGGCATCTAATGCAACTTCTACTGATTGCCCTATCTCCAGTTTTCCTAATTCTAATTCTGAAATTTGAACTTCTATTTTTACTTTGCTAAAGTCGCCGATTTTGACTATTTCATTACCGGGTTGTATTAAGTTACCAGGCTCGATAATCTTTTCTAAAATTACACCATTTATAGGAGATGTTAATTTGGCGTAGCTTTTGCGCTCTTTTGCTTGAGCTACTACTGCTTGCTGTGCTACTACTCTTCCTTTTGCCGCTACTACAGCTTGTTGCTCTGTTTGCACTTGTTTTTCTGCTGCTTTAACTGCCTGTGCTGCTGTTTGGGCTGCGGTGCGCGTTTGCTCGGCTATTGCGCGGGCGATAGCTCCTTCTTTTAATAATCTTTCCTGTCTCTGAGCATCTGACTGGGCTTGCTGCAATTCTAATTTCGCTTTTTCAACTTCTGTCAAAGCGTTACCGACTCGGCTATTAGCTCTCGCTACTTCTGAATTAAGTGCCGCTAGCTCTGCTTCTGCTTGATTCAATGAAGTTTTGAGTAAAGTATCATCAATTAATCCCAGAATATACCCTTTGGTAACTTTATCTCCTATATCCACATTCAGCGCTAATAACTGCCCTTCAATTTGGGAACGTACTGAAATTTTCCGATATGGTATGGTAGTTCCTGTATAAGACAATTCGTTGTTTAACTGCCCTTTTCTAGCAATAGCTGTATCGACAGCAGTTGCACCTCCGCCACGTTTTGATGTGGCAATAGCCTTTTCTTTCGGTGGTGAATTACAGCCTGTATTCAGTAAACTAATAACTAAAAATCCAAATAAAATCGAGCTAGAGCGCAATAAATTATTATTTAGATTACTCTTGATTTCTATAAATAGCTGAAAAACAGGTAAATTTATTTTAAAGCACTTATTTATTGCCTTTTTTCCTACATTGAAATGCTGTCGTTGATTGTACATTCTTTCCTATTTCTAATATGACTCAACTTGCATTCCTTGTTCCTAAAAGCTTGTAAAAACATGGTAGTAGGAGAAGGGATTTATCTTTTTTATTAGGTGATGAGGGAGTAGGGAGTAGGGAGTAGGGAGTAGGGAGTAGGGAGTAGGCAGGGAACCCGTAGCATTAGAGGTAAGGGTTGTTCGTTTTATTTGTGCCGACTTACTTATCTAATCTAAAAAGCTAACCGAATGCGAATTAGAAGCTATCAAAATAATATATTCAAACAAGTATTAAGAATTACTTGACAATAATACCTCTTTGCTCATAGCTACACGACTGATTTTATACACTAGGTGTCATTATAAACCGAGCTTTATCAACTGAATCTTTCTTTGAGCTTAGAATCTATCTAAAGATACAAAATTTTTACTTATGATTTTACGCACTGCAATCTGCATTCTCTTCAAGCAGTGACTGCATAACCAAGTTGTTATTAACACTATTTATCCTGAAGACAATTTCGATGCGTTATATTGTATCGAACATGTCAGTATTTTACAAAATGTGTAGTTAACCTTAAGATATGTTACACAAATTGGTATTCACAGGGTACATAGTGTAAGCCGTCTCTATTTAATGAGGAAACAACCAGTGACATCTCCAAATAAAGTCATACAAGTAGCTGAAAAATCTTTGATTGCAGAATTTTTTCGAGAATCAGTTGGTAAATGGAATTCGGAAAGACGTTATTATACTTTACCGGATGGAAAAACCAAGGAAGTTGTCAGTATCATTGCGATTCGGTTTTTAGAAGCGGGATGCGATGAATTGCTTTCTTTGCAACGGATGCACGAGTTAGATGAGTCAATGATAATGACTTGCGGTGCTGAAGTTTCTTGGCAAAGTACTAATGCCGTAACTCAAGCCAAAGAATCCAATGGTTTAACATTATTTGGTGCTTTGGGAAATATACTCTATCGCGATCGCGGTTTTGCAACTTCTAAACCAATCACCGCTAAATATCACTTTCCTGGTGAGAAAACTTTGTGTTTGCGTACCGAGTATAATGGTTCGGTTTTTGAGGAAGAGTTAAAATTTATTGGTGAAAAATACCGCACCCGTCAATCTGTGATTTCTCGCGCTGGGGAACAGGTAATGATTGGGCAGTATTTAGAAAAGCGGATTGAAGAATAATATAGCAGTTCAAACTTTAGCTTTATCGATAGGTTAAAGTTTGTATTGTTAACTAACGCCGGTTGGCGTTGACAATTGTAACTATGATGAGGGAGTAGGGAGTAGGGAGTAGGCAGTGAGCAGTATTTAATATTGGTTTTATTAGCTTAACCCGTCAATTCAATCGCGTGCTGATTGCGTCGTTGAGAAAAAGCTCAAATTGAATATTGACTTTTAATTAATTTCTGCCTATTATATAGAGGAAACGAGAAAGCCGCGATCTATTTCAACTTCCAAGTTGAATGCCCAAAGCTAAATATTTTTTATAATTGAATAAGAAATTTTTAACCTAAAAGTGTTGCACTTTTGGGCTTATTTTGCTATTTATATATAAGCATTAAAGATTTTAGGTGGAATTAAACTGGCGACTTTCTCGTTTATCGTTGGTTGACTTCTAACTTCTTAAGCGCTGCATACTTGATTGAAGGAGAGTTGTCATGATTAAAATTAAAATAATTAGCAATCTATAAGGTAAGAAGATAAAGTCTGCCTTAATTAACGTCGAAATTTAGAAATAGAAATAGAAAAGCTATGAGTGTTGCGCTTGCCAAAGTCAACGCTTAGTTTTTGTTGAAAAATAAAACTTTAGAAGGCGAGGGAATGATGGATCGAATAGCCTTTTTAATGTTGTTTCTCTACATTCGTTCATTTGAATTCTCTAAATATCCAGAGGATTTTGATTATGGAAGGAGAGACTCAAATTTTAATGATGAATTCAATGTAGACGAATTAAATAGAAAAGGGGAAGAGCAATTTTTAGCTCAAAATTATCAAATGGAGGCTAAATACTTTCTAGAAAGACGTACATTTTTGTAAGTGTATAAATGTTAGTCGTAG
>JBCCLY010000208.1:0-6877 GCA_039026655.1 Cyanobacteria bacterium P01_C01_bin.38
CTTATTGATCTCCCAACCAGACACTGGAGAAGCTGCCTTAGAAATCGTAGACCAATTAGTGCGTTCTGCTGCGGTTGATATAGTGGTGGTTGACTCGGTAGCAGCATTAGTTCCTCGCGCAGAAATTGAAGGCGATATGGGCGATACTCATGTCGGTCTTCAAGCCCGATTGATGAGCCAAGCGTTACGTAAAATTACTGGTAACATTGGTAAATCTGGATGCACGGTAATGTTTATCAACCAGCTGCGTATGAAAATTGGGGTCAGTTACGGTAATCCAGAAACCACTACTGGTGGTAACGCTTTGAAGTATTATTCTTCGGTGCGTTTGGATATTCGACGTATTCAAACATTGAAAAAAGGTACGGATGAATTTGGTATTCGTGTAAAAGTCAAGGTTGCCAAGAATAAGGTTGCACCACCTTTTAGAATTGCCGAGTTTGACGTAATTTTTGGTAAAGGCATTTCTACTCTGGGTTGTATTGTCGATCTTGCAGAAGAAACTAGCGTTATCAATCGTAAGGGAGCTTGGTACAGTTACAATGGCGATAATATTTCTCAAGGAAGAGATAATGCTATTAAGCACCTTGAAGAAAAGCCAGAAATGCTCGAAGAAATTAGGCAAAAGGTACTTGAGAAGCTAGAATTAGGCGCTGTTGTTTCTGCTAACTCCGTGGGACAACCAAGCGAAGATGATGATGATGATGATGATGAATTAGAGGAAGAATAGCAATATCGCTCTTCGGGATGAGCAATTATATTTATAGAGCAAGGTAATAGATAATTAGTAATTCGTGCGGAGGTAATTCAAGTTAAAATGCAAATTACCCTCGCACGATTTTGCTATTTATATCTAAAGCTAAAATATCTTTCTCAACCAAATATCTATTAATTCCTATAAGTTGCTAGCTTTATAGTAAGCAGTTAATCAGAATTAATATCCTTTAATAAAATTCGATTTATACTATATAAATAAAGACGACTAGTAATTCTTAGTCGTTTTTCTGTTTGCAAAATTTCCACAAAGGTATTTTTTTGATTACAGTTTAATAGCTTAATAATAGTTATAGTTATAGCGTACTTAATATGCTTAGTATATTAGGATTTCTAAAAGAATCACCCAGTAACTTATTCTGAAAGATTTGCTATATTTCCTTGCTAAAATTCGACAACTAATAATATAGTCTGTTTTATCTGTTCCCTATTCCTCGCTTTCTATTACTACCAAACCATCTTATCAAACTTGATTTTTAGCTGGCTGATTACTATAAAAACGGTCTAAAATTTCGGACTTCCACTCCTGACTTAACTGCTCTTCCAAAGTTTGCATCTGTACTATTCGCTCGCAATCAGTATCTTCTTGGATATACTCGCTATCACCAAGTTTTCGAGTTTTGGTTTTGCTTTTATAGTAAGGATGTAATGGTTCAGTTTTATCGTTACGAGCGTGATTATCACCTGTTTTAGGTATCAGCTGCATTAATAACTCTACTGCTACTGTAGGTAAAACAGAGCAACTACGATTGATAAAAAAAGAAAAAGTCATATTACCTATCCTAATAATGTCTCCTTCTTCAAGCTTAGTTGGATGATAAATTTGTTCGCTATTAACAAAAGTACCGTTAGTACTGTTGAAGTCTACTAAATAAAACCCTTGCTCAATATATCGAATCGCAGCATGACGACGAGATACATACTTATTGTTAAGATGAATTCCACTATTGCGATCGCGCCCGATAGTCCAAATATTCTGAGACTGTCGTAAACTTTGACTTTTACCATCACGTAAGTTTGTAGTTACATAAACCGTTTCTCCATCAACAACAGCCTGTATATAATGCGACTGAGCTACATTCAACGAAGATGTGGATAAGTTTTCTAGTTGAAGAATCTGCTCTAAGAGACTGCCATGATTCTCATACAATTTTACAAAAACCTGATATAGACTTAATCGGCTTTGTAGTTCCTTTGATGTACCTTCGGGGGATATAGATGAGCTTTTCACTGGCCAAAAATTTAACTCGTCAATATTGCTCATGAATATTTGGTCTCTGCCTAAAATCAGAACTAAATTATTTTTATTTCCGATACATAAATACTGTATTGAAATAAAAGCTGGGCTTAATCTTTACAAGAAGATAATAGACTATCACGGTTTCATTGGTGACAAGTAATACAAATAGCCGCTAAAAAGTTAAAAATAGTAAACTCCTTAGCAACACAATGCAAAAAAAGTCACAAAAGCACTTACATCATTAGCATCATATCATACATATAAAAATCCTATGAGATTAGATTGTTTATTAAAGATACCTTAACTCTTTTTCTTGAGTAATCAGTCTTAAAGTAGAAATTTCTATGAAAAATAAAATTAGTATATATCTTTAGGTAGAGATATCAATTATCTTTAGTTACAAGTTTTTATATTTAGTAGAACCTAAAGGAATATACGTATAAATTTAAATTATATATAAAACTTTAGCGTTTTTGTAAGTATTTACCGCATAATAAATACTTGTATATACGTTTATTTTGTTCGGTAAGTACGTAACACCTAAGAAATATAGTTCTATTTTTTCGCAACGTTAGCATCGCATTTACACTAGAATGCAGTTTCTATCTGCTTTGCTATTAAGGAGTTTTTATGATTGTAAGTAGTCTTACCTTTAATGATGACAACTCGGAAATAATCTTTTTGTATGCAATTTAAGTAAGTTATCGTTGAAAATTGTAGTTAGAACAACGGAATAAAGACAAAGGTTTTGAGATAAATTACATTCTGTTACATACATAGTTGAGTATATTTGTGCCGACTTACTTAAATATATGAATATTAAATAGGACTTACGCACCAGTTACGAGTTACCAGTGGTTGGAACGATCTACACCTGATTAGTCAATGAATGCTTTATATCGTCGCAATCACTGCAACGCCGATTATTTGTGCATAAGTCTAGTTGAATATGAATGAGAATTAAAACAAAAGATTCCTCTATAACAATCTAAAAGTTAAAGAAGTTATAGAGGAAATCAAGCTATAAAATTTTAAGTACAAACCTGGTTGTTGTAAAAATTTGCTACTTATTAAGAATATATTAATCTATAATAAATCCTTGATTAATTAATTCAGAAACAACCCAGTGCTGCATTCATAATATCTTAGTATTATTGCGAGCGGGGTTGTTTCCGTGGTTTTTTTTGATGTTTTTGTCTTATCGGCACAAAAAATATTTTACTTAATTCATTTTTAACTGAATATATATAGGTTTATAATGATTCAAACTTAAATAAAACTATTAATTGCTTTATTTCAAGCTGGTTAAATCATAATAAACCTCTTCTTCCGTTAGGACGAACAGTCATCCAATTGGTTTTAGCTGATGCTAACTGTTCGGGAGTTACTTTTGCTCCAGTAAGATTCGCGCCGCATAAATTAGCCCCACGGAGATTCGCATTACTTAGATGAGCATAGCTGAGATCCGCACCTCGGAGGTCTGCTAATTCCAAATCGGCATGATTAAAGTAAGCTTTACTTAAATTAGCATCTCTAAGATTAGCTTTGCTTAAATTAGCTCGTCCAAAGTCGCTATTGTAAAGATTGGCGGATTGAAGGTTCGTTTTTTCAAACTTAGAAGAATGAAAATTTGTTTCTGATAAATCGGAGCCTTGTAAACTTAGCAGACTCAGATTGTGTAAAGCAAAATCTCTTCTTCCCTTCAAGTAAGCTTTCGTTAAGCTTTCAGAATTTAAGCGACGCTGTGCTTGGGATTTTCTACTGGAAGATTTACTCGAATGGGATACAGAAGCTGGTGTTTTTGATGTCAGCACGCGATTATTGGCTCTTCTAGTTCGTACTGCTGTACCAGAAGCTGCTTTGGCTTTTCTAGCTCGAATAGCTGCTGCGACTTGAGCCACTCCAGCACTAGAGAAACTAGTAGAAGAGTTGTTCGTCGTATTTGTACCATCTACAACACCCGTCGAAGTTCTGGGGCTACCACCTAAATTTGATGGAGCAGCTAAACCTGAAGCCAAACTATCTAAATAAGGCTCCATCTCCAAGGCTCTAAGTACTTCATCAGCTGACTGATAACGGTTATGAACCGACACATCCATCATTTTGGCCAGTACTTGTGCCAAGTGATCGCTCATATGTACGAGGTGTTGCCACATCACTTCACCCGTTGCTGGATTGTATTCTAAATCTTTGGGAGATTTACCAGTAAATAAGTATATACAGGTAATTCCTAAAGCATAAATATCGCTACCGTAAACCGGACGCATTGCCATTTGTTCGGGAGGTGCAAAACCAGGAGTACCAATAGCATAGGCAGTTAATGCTGTTTGTCCTGATTGCATCGCGGCAGTTTGGTTAACTTGATTTTTGACAGCACCAAAGTCTATCAGAACTAATCTGGCATCTTGAGCGCGACGAATCAAGTTTGCGGGTTTAATATCGCGGTGAATTACTTTCTGGGAGTGTATATATTGCAGCAATGGCAAGATTTCACTTAAAAACTGCTTTACTCCTGCTTCAGTTGATACTCCGCTATGTTTGACCTCCTGCTGTATAGTTGAACCATGAACGTATTCCTGAATTAAATAGAAATGTTCGCGGTCTTCAAAATAATCTAATAAACGTGGAACTTGGGGGTGATTCCCAATCCTACCCAGCGTTACGGCTTCTCGCTCAAATAATTCCCGTGCCATCTGCAAAACATGGGGTGCAGTACCTGAAGGACGTAGCTGCTTGATTACGCAACTCGGTTCTCCCGGTAATGCCTCGTCTTGTGCGAGAAAGGTCGCTCCAAAGCCACCTTGCCCCAAGGATTTGGTAACTCGGTAACGCTCGCGCAATAATATTCGTGCCCCACAAGATTGACATCTTTCACTAAAAGGCAAGTTTTCTGGATTGGGACAGTTCGGATTTAAGCAGTAGCTCATGCACTGTCAACTCGCTACAAAAAAAATAATAACGGGGAGCAATTACTCTATTTCTATTATTGAGTTATGAATTATCAGCTGCCAGGTGCAAATTGCTGGGTTTGTTTTGAAGAGTTTCTAAAGTTTAAGCAATATTTGCTTGCCGAATTAGTATAAATACTGATTTTTTGCAACGTTTAGAATTCGCAACGAAATATGTGCTATTATACAATATATGAATATCTGTTCAGATGTTCTAGAATGTTTTTGAAAACTATTTCTTGGGGATTAGATCAAAATGACAACTACCTTAGATTTAATGAAATGTGCTTGTGAAAAATGTTTGTGTATTGTAAAAGTTGATAGCGCAATAAAAAAAGACGGTCAATATTATTGTTCTCAAGCTTGCGCTGAAGGTCATAAAACCATGACAGGTTGCGCCCAGAGTAGTTGTGGCTGTCATTAATTATTTGACCCAAAAAGCGAATTCTTATCAAAACCTTCAATCCCGTCTTATTAATAGGACGGGATTGGCATATATCTAAGAAAATTAACTGCAATTGTTTTTTACAATCGGGACATAACCTCTCGTGCAGCTTGCAAAGTTCGCTCAATATCTTGTTCGGTATGAGCTATGGAGGTAAAACCAGCTTCAAATTGAGAAGGTGCTAAGTAAATACCGTGTTCTAGCATTCCACGATGGTAACGACCAAATTTAGCAGTATCCGAAGCTTTAGCATCTTCGTAATTATGAACCGGACCATTAGTAAAGAACATACCAAACATTCCGCTGATATTACCGCCACAAGCCTCATGGCCAGTTTCGCGAGCAACTTGTATTAAACCGTCGGCTAGCTTTTTGGTGATTTGCTCCAAGTAATCGTAAGTACCTGGCTTTTGCAGCAATTCCAACGTCTTGATGCCCGCAGTCATTGCCAAAGGATTACCGCTTAAGGTTCCGGCTTGATACATTGGTCCTGCGGGTGCAACCATAGACATAATATCTCGACGACCACCGTAAGCCCCAACAGGTAAACCACCACCGATAATTTTACCCAAAGTAGTTAAGTCAGGAGTAACGCCGAACTTCTCTTGAGCGCCACCATAAGAGATACGGAAACCTGTCATCACTTCATCGAATACCAATAGGGCACCATATTCCTGAGTTATTTCGCGCAATCCTTCTAGAAAACCAGCATCGGGAGGAACAAAACCAGCATTTCCTACCACTGGCTCTAAAATTACGCCAGCAATTTGATCGCGGTTTTCTTCAAAGAGTGCTTTTACGGCTTCTAAGTCGTTAAATGGTGCGGTTAGGGTATCGCCGGTAACAGATTTCGGAACCCCTGGCGAGTCAGGTAAACCCAAGGTAGCTACCCCTGAGCCTGCTTTTACCAAGAACATATCGGCGTGACCGTGGTAGCAGCCTTCAAATTTGATAATTTTGTCTCGTTTAGTAAAAGCTCTCATCAGCCTTAACACGGCCATGCAGGCTTCGGTTCCAGAATTAACAAATCTTACCATTTCAATGCTGGGAACAGCATCGATCACCATTTCCGCCAAAACATTTTCTAATACTGAAGGGGCACCAAAACTGGTACCTTTTTCGAGAGCTTCATGAAGTGCAGCTATTACTTCGGGATTGGCATGACCGCAAATTGCAGGACCCCAGGTACCTACATAGTCAATGTATTCATTGCCATCTACATCCCAAATGTAAGCGCCTTTGACTCTATCAAAAACAATAGGTTGACCACCTACAGATTTAAAAGCACGAACAGGAGAATTTACTCCTCCCGGCATCAAGCTTTGAGCGGCTGAAAAAATTTCTTGTGATTTGGTAGTTTTAATCGTTGTATTTACCAAGGCTGTCTCCTAGAGTGAGATAATAATGGTCTATCTTTGGATAGGGGCTAATACTACTTCAAACTTATATCGTAATAAACTAGCTGAAAAG
>JBCCLY010000209.1:0-6865 GCA_039026655.1 Cyanobacteria bacterium P01_C01_bin.38
ACTTGGGTAACTTGCGTACCTTCTTTAAATCGAAAACAACTTGTACCTGATTTCGCTAAAAGATTAGCTGAAAAATTAGGTTTACCTTTCGTACCAGTTGTGCAAAAAATTCATCAAACTAAATTCCAAAAAGAGATGAGCAACAGCTATCAACAAGCTCAAAATTTAGATGGTGCTTTTGCAATTAACAGTTGGGAAGGCATGAGTGGCTCTGTATTTTTAGTTGATGATATGGTTAATTCTCGTTGGACTTTTACCGTAATTGCAGCGCTTTTACGTCAGAATCAAAGCGGGTTAGTTTTTCCTGTAGCTTTAGCACTTAATACATTAGGGCAAGGAAATTAAAAAAGTTAGGGAACGGGGAATGGGGAATGGGAAACAGAAAATTCACAAATAAAAAATAGATAGTTGGTAGTGGGAGCATCTTGCTCCCTAGTTCGAGGGAGAAAGATGCTCCCACTACGGAAATTAATTATAATTACGATAAAAATAATGACAAATCATATATTATCGCCAGATACTCAAGCAATTTTATTATTATGTGCTAACTTTGGACAAAATCGCAAAATTGAACCACAGCCTTTGACTCTTGGTGAATATAATTTCTTAGCTAATTGGTTGCGAAATAACCAAATGCGTCCAGCGGATTTACTTGAAATAATACCAGAAAAACTACAAAATATTGACGAAAAAAAACTTGAATCGAGCAGAATATCGGCTTTACTCGAACGCGGTGCAATGCTAAGTTTAGCTGTGGAAAAGTGGACTAATCAAGGATTGTGGATATTAGGAAGAGGTGATACTAATTACCCTAAATCTCTCAAGCAAATACTAAAACATTCAGCACCAGCAATCTTATATGGAATTGGTAATATTAAACTATTATCAATTGGAGGATTAGCAATTGTAGGTTCTCGCGATGTTAACAAAGAAAAACTAGATTATACAGCAAAAATAGCTCAAAAAAGCGCCTCCGAAGGAATACAGGTTATTTCCGGTGGAGCGCGTGGTGTAGATAAAACTGCAATGTTAGAGGTATTACAAGCCGGAGGAACATCTGTAGGAGTGCTAGCAAATAATTTAACTAAAGCATCTGTAGATGCAGATTATCGCTCAAGCATTAAAGAAGATAGACTTGCATTAATTTCCAGTTACAATCCTGATGCTGGTTTTAATGTTGGTAATGCAATGGGAAGAAATAAATATATTTATGCTCTTGCAGATTATGCTCTTGTAATTGATTCAACTGCTGGTAAAGGTGGTACTTGGGCTGGTGCGGTGGAAGCCATTTCCAAGTTAAATGTACCAGTTTTTGTGAGGATGCACTCTACTATATCGGAAGGTAATCAGCAGTTACATGATAAAGGAGCAAAAGTTTTTCCCCCCGAACCTTGGAATAATTTGAATCAACTTTTGATATCATCTTTATCATCAAATCAAGCATCAGTAGAACAAAAAGAAACGAAAGAAATAAAACAATCTTCTCAAGAAGTTTCATCCACCTCAAAAGAAATTTATGAAGCGGTTTTACCTATAATTCTTAATCATTTACAACAACCATTAAATGCAAAAAATCTTGCAGAAACCTTAAATGTGAGATTATCGCAAATGCAAGATTGGTTAAATCAAGCTGTAGAACAAGGTAAAATCAAAAAAACGAAAAATCCAGTTACTTATGTTGTGAATCAATCGGCTACTCAGCTTTCAATGTTTTCACATTGATGAATTTTTGTAAAACAATTAACCTGTATCTTGTTTTTTTATAATTACTCCAACAAGCAGAAGATTAACGCAAACAAAAACTATTATTGACGCAGAGGAAAGAGATAGACAGAAATAGGTAATTATAGAGTGAGAAGAAAATATTACTTTAAATCTACCTTCACGCCTTAGTGCGGCTTGGGTGGGTTTTACCTGTGTATTTATGTTAAGGCAGCCTCTGTAGAATTCTATTAGTAAAAACCAAAATCTTAATGTTGGGCTAAAGACGCATTTACACTTTTTCTAAACACATATATCATTCCTGCGTCTTTAACCCAACCTACCAGTTAAAAATATTGTCTACATTCCGAAAAAATCAACTCAATTCTTGTAGCTTAATAGTTAAGACTTTATATTTCATCAAACCCACGCAGGTGGGTTTCGTTTGTGTAGCAGCGAATTAATTCGCCAGATACTCTTAAAATATATAACCCACACCACTCAGGAGAATATCTCAAAGTGCAGCCAGATTTAATCGGTTTAGAAATTACGAAAGGTGAATTAAGACGCTTAACGGGAGTAGATCCAGAAGATGTTTTTCGCCCTTCAATTCTCAATAATCGCGAAAAACGATTTGCTTTTTTCATGAATGAAGTGATTACAGCTATCGCGTTTACTCCTATTATTGTTGGTTTTATTTATGCATTTATTGTTTTACCTATAATCGGTTCTGAAATTATTATCGGATTAGCTTTGTTAGCTTTGGTACCAGTGTTGGTAATATTAGGGCGGTGGTTTTGGCGGCGAAAAACTTGTCCTAGATCGTTAACTAAGCTGCTTGATGAAGTTGACGAATATCACGAAGTTATCCAGGCTATCGATCTTAATGACCAGTTGGATACAGCGGGAAATACGCAAAGCAATATTAGCGATCGCGATAAAGTTATTGGCGCGTTACAGCTAATTCGAGAAGATTTGGTACGCGCTTTGAAAACGGAACGAATTTTACGGGATAATAAAAAGTTACTTGCTAGCAATCAAGATTTACTTGTTAATAATTTAGCTAATCTGCAAGCTTTGCAAGTTAGTACGGAAGCTGGGGAATATGCCCAACTTCTTAATCAGTCATTGCAGATTGCTGTTGATGTTCAATCTCAAATCAAAAAATTACAGTCGGATTGATCCAAAAATTCAATTCAAAATATGGTTGATGACTGATGATTTACACCTACCCTACGGGAACAACTGATAACTGATAACTGATAATTGATAATTGATAACTGATAATTGAAATGACTACAAAACCAAAAATAATTGTATTAGATGACGATCCAACGGGTTCTCAAACTGTCCACGGTTGCTTGCTTTTAATGCAGTGGGATGTGGATACTTTGCGTTTGGGGCTACAAGATAATTCACCGATTTTTTTTGTTTTATCTAATACCAGGGCTTTAACTCCAGAAAAAGCTGCATCTGTGACTAAAGAGGTTTGTCACAATCTAAAATTGGCTTTGGAAGCTGAAGAAATCAAAGATTTTCTAGTTGTTAGTCGTAGTGACTCAACTTTACGGGGACATTATCCCATTGAGACTGATGTTATTGCCGAGGAATTAGGTCCTTTCGACGCTCATTTTTTAGTACCGGCGTTTTTTGAAGGAGGGCGTATCACTCGCGACAGCGTACATTACTTAATGATGCAGGGTTCCCCCGTTGCAGTTCATGAAACTGAGTTTGCTCGCGATTCGGTATTTGCTTACAATCACAGTTATTTACCATTATATGTAGAGGAAAAAACCCAAGGGCGTATTGCTGCTGCCAAGGTTGAAAGATTTTTACTTGATGACATTCGCGGTGGTAGTCTGGAACGGTTGATGAAGCTTAGTGAAAATCAATGTGGTGCGGTTGATGGTGAAACCCAAGCCGATTTAGATAAGTTTGCTGAAGATGTGTTAACCGCAGCGAGTCAGGGAAAGCGCTTTTTATTTCGTTCGGCTGCCAGCATTTTAACAGCTTTGGCGGCACTACCTCCGCAACCAGTTTCCCCAGAAAACATGGCTGAATATGTAATTACAGGTAAACCGGGAGCGATAATTGTTGGCTCTCACGTCAAAAAAACTACCCAGCAACTCGAAGTACTTTTAGAAGCAAAAGGTATTGTCGGAATCGAAGTAGATGTAGCCAAACTACTTGATAAGGACAATCAATCTGCTACACTGCTAACCGATATACTCAAAAATGTTCGTGAAGCACATAATTCTGGCAATACACCAGTAGTTTATACCAGCCGTCAGGAATTAACTTTTGAGGATATTGATACGCGATTGCAATTCGGAGCCAGGGTTTCAAATTTGTTAATGGATGTCGTGCGGAATTTACCTGACGATATTGGATTTTTGATTAGTAAAGGAGGTATTACTTCTAACGATGTTTTGAGTAATGGTTTGGCTTTAAAAACAGCGCGTTTACTAGGTCAAATTCTTGCTGGTGTTTCGATGGTGCGTACTCCAGAGAATCATCCCCAGTTTCCTAATTTACCAGTGGTGCTATTTCCAGGTAATGTTGGTGATGCAGATGCTGTCTCCACTGTTTACCAAAGGTTAAGTAAAAACTTAAAGTGAGGTTTAACAAGTGAGGTTTAACAATTTAAGAATTTAATTACAATACAATTCTCGATGTAAAAGGTTTAAAAATTGCTTAATGTCCGCATTATGGGTGGTGTTGCATGACGAACGATTCAGCTATCCCAGATTTTAATTCTGACAATAGTGTTTCTCAAACAGATTCTAAGCAGTCTCACGAAGAATCTGCTGCGAGCAAAGATGATTTATCTAATCAAAATGATGTAGAAGAAAATTTTGTTCATTTTATTTCTTCAAGTTCAAATTTTAATCACAACTTTGATGAAAAGTTAGATTCCAAGCAAACAGAAACCTTGGAAAATTCTGCTGTTGAAGAAACTACTGTTATTTCCGAGCAAAAGTTAGATTCCAAAAAAATAGAAACCTTGGAAAATTCTGCTGTTGAAGAAACTACTGTTATTTCCAGTCAAAAGTTAGATTCTGAGCAAACAGAAACCTTGGAAAATTCTGCTGTTGAAGAAACTACTGTTATTTCCGAGCAAAAGTTAGATCCCAAAACAGAAAGCGAATCAAATTCTACCGTTGTTGAATCTAATCCTGTTGAGCAACAAAATAAAGATGGTATAAGCACTGATATTCCGTTGCTAGAAAATGCCATCGCAGCGAATCAAAAAATACAGGTAGAAATCAGAAGTGAAGAAGATAGATTGGTACTAACTTTACCAACTGTATCCGAAGCTTCTGTATCAGAGTATAGCTGGTCTGAAATTTGGCAACAAATGAAACTGCGGCTTTTAGCCCAGAAACGCTTTTTGTCCTCAAAGATAAGCGTACATTTGATCGCATACGACCGTTTACTTGATAGCAGACAATTACAAGATATTGCCGATACCTTAAGCGAATTGTCTTTACAGTTAAAATCCGTTGGTACCAGTCGTCGTCAAACGGCGATCGCCGCTGCGGGTGCTGGTTATTCTGTAGAACAGTTACAGCCAAAAACGGCTTTTTCGTTTGCAGCCTCGAAGACTAGTTTACCCCCAGCAGAAGCACTTTACATGGAAACCACAGTGCGTTCTGGTGTAGAAATTCGTCATAGAGGTAGCGTAATTATCTTGGGAGATGTAAATCCTGGTGGTATTGTAGTCGCAGATGGCGATATTCTAATTTGGGGTCGCTTGCGTGGGGTTGCTCATGCAGGTGCCCAAGGTAACAGCGAATGCACAATCATGGCTTTACAAATGGAACCAACCCAGTTGAGAATTGCCAATGCTTTGGCTAGGGCACCAGAAAAATCGCCTACGCAAGCAACTGCTGAAGTTGCGTATATGACGACACAGGGAATCCGCATTACCAAGGCTAATGATTTTTCCCGCAAATCAATTAACGCCGATTAAATCATTTCTTTGATAATTACGGTTAAAGGGAACGGGGAACAGGGAACAGTGAAGAATTCAATTAATAATTGTTATTATAATTTTCTTATTTTCACTGCTAACTGATAACTGGTAACTGTTAAGTGTTAACTGATATATATTTTGCAATGCCATCGCGAGCGCTTTCGTAATCATGACTCGAATTGTTGTCATTACCTCCGGTAAGGGAGGAGTAGGAAAAACCACTACTACAGCCAATCTTGGTATGGCTTTAGCCAAACTTGGTCGTCAAGTTGCATTAGTTGACGCTGATTTTGGTTTGCGAAATTTGGATTTGTTGTTAGGACTTGAAAACCGCATTGTTTACACTGCGCTGGAAGTTTTGGCTAGGGAATGTCGTTTGGAACAAGCCTTAGTCAAAGATAAGCGACAACCAAATTTAGTGCTGCTACCTGCGGCACAAAATCGCACCAAAGAAGCTGTCACCCCCGATCAAATGAAGCTACTGGTTAATGCTTTAGCGCAGAAATATCAGTACATTATTATCGATAGCCCCGCCGGTATCGAAATGGGGTTCAAAAATGCGATTGCCCCAGCCAAAGAAGCTTTAATTGTTACAACCCCCGAAATAGCAGCCGTCCGTGATGCTGACCGAGTAGTTGGGTTATTAGAAGCACAGGGTGTCAAGCGCATTCACTTAATTATTAACCGGATAAAACCCGCAATGGTTCGGTTAAATGATATGATGTCTGTGCAGGATGTTCAGGAACTTCTAGCAGTTCCTCTGATTGGGGTGATTCCCGACGACGAGCGGGTAATTGTTTCTACTAACCGTGGCGAACCTCTGGTTTTATCAGAAAATCCTTCTTTAGCTGCCACGGCTTACGATAATATTGCTCGTAGATTGGAAGGAGAAACAGTAGATTTTCTTGATTTCGAATCGTCCCAAGACGGCATATTTTCCCGCCTCCGAAGGTTATTGTGGACAAAAATTGTTTAATCAAATCCAGTATGCGCTCATAGGGCTGCAATGATTCTTGAACTTTTGGAACGACTTTTTTTTCGCGGTAAGGATAATAGTCGCAATGACGTTAAACGTCGCCTGCAATTAGTTATTGCTCACGATAGGGCCGATCTAAGCCCTCAAATGATAGAAAAAATGCGGCAAGAAATTCTCGAAATTGTTTGTCGCTATGTGGAAGTTGAAGCTGA
>JBCCLY010000210.1:0-6862 GCA_039026655.1 Cyanobacteria bacterium P01_C01_bin.38
CTTTCAAAATCATTACCCATCGCGATCGCATACCAAATCCGACGCGTAGTCGGGTCTTGTGCGAGGTCTTGGCTAAATTTTGGAAATTTTGTTGCCATAGGTTTTATAAATCCTCTGACATGAGAGCCATTTAATAATTTGAGTTATGAGTTATGAGTTATGAGTTATGAGTTACGAGTTATGAGTTATGAATTGATAAATAGTTAATTCGGATCTGCAAGTCTTAAGCTATTACTTTCTAACTTTTTCCTCTTAACTACCATTATTTCAATCTTGTTCTTAACTCTTCACTCCTAACTCCTAACTCCTAACTCTTCACTCCTAACTCCTAACTTTTGTGATGCTTTTTAGCCTAACGAAAGAATTCTTGCATGGAAGAATGCCCAAGTGACAACAATGCCACCTAGTAAATAGTGAGCCACTCCTACAGCACGACCTTGAATAATGCTCAAAGCACGAGGCTGTATTGCTGGTGCTACTTTTAGTTTATTATGCGCCCAGACAATAGACTCAATTAATTCTTGCCAGTAGCCACGACCACTGAATAGGAACATTAAGCTAAATGCCCAAATGAAGTGACCGCCTAAGAAGAGCAAACCGTAAGCGGAAAGCGCACTTCCGTAAGAGTTAATTACCTGTGCAGCTTGCGCCCACAAGAAGTCACGCAACCAACCGTTGATGGTAAGAGCACTTTGAGCAAAGTTACCACCAGCTAGGTGCGATACGTTCCCTGCTCCGTCTGCGAATCCCCATACGTCTGACTGCATTTTCCAACTAAAGTGGAAAATTACAATTGACAGGGAGTTGTACATCCAGAATAATCCGAGGAATACGTGATCCCAACCGGATACTTGACAAGTACCACCACGTCCGGGACCGTCGCAAGGGAAGCGGAAGCCTAAGTTTGCTTTATCTGGAATCAAGCGGGAACTGCGTGCAAACAGTACGCCTTTCAACAGAATCAAGACGGTAACGTGAATTGTAAAGGCATGAATGTGGTGAACCATGAAGTCAGCGGTACCCAATGCAATGGGCATCATAGCTACTTTTCCGCCTACAGCCAAAATACCGCCACCGAAAGCATAACTAACGGGTTCTAGTGCATTAGGTGCAGTACCGCCAGGTGCAAAAGTGTGTAAATTTTGTACCCACTGAGCAAATACTGGCTGCAATTGAATCGCCGTATCCGAGAACATATCTTGGGGGCGACCTAAAGCACGCATGGTGTCGTTATGAATGTAAAGTCCAAAGCTGTGGAAGCCGAGGAATATACATACCCAGTTCAGGTGAGAGATAATTGCGTCTCTATGGCGAATTACCCTATCCAACAGGTTGTCTTGGTTCACTACAGGATCGTAATCACGCACCATAAAGATAGCAGCGTGTGCTGCACCACCGACAATACAAAAACCGCCAATCCACATATGGTGAGTGAAGATACACAACTGAGTTGCATAGTCAGTTGCCAAATATGGATAAGGAGGCATCGCGTACATATGATGCGCGATGATAATCGTCAGCGAACCCAAGAAAGCAAGGTTAGTTGCTAGCTGAGCGTGCCAAGATGTGGTCATGTTTTCATAAAGTCCCTTATGACCTTCGCCTGTGAAGGGGCCTTTATGATTTTCCAAAATTGTCTTAATGCTATGACCGATACCCCAGTTAGTACGGTACATATGACCGGCAACGATAAACACTACCGCGATCGCCAAGTGGTGATGGGCAATGTCGGTCATCCACAAACCGCCAGTTACTGGGTTTAAACCGCCTTTGAAGGTCAAGATATCTCCATATTGACCCCAGTTCAAAGTGAAGAAAGGTGCTAATCCGCTGGCGAAGCCGGGATAAAGCTCTGTCAACAGGTCTTTGTTCAAGATGAACTCGTGAGGCAGCGGCACATCTTTGAGGGGAACTCCCGCATCCAACAACTTATTAGTGGGGTTAGATACGTGAATTAAGTGCCCAGCCCAGCCCAAGGAACCACAACCCAACAACACTGATAAGTGGTGGTTGAGCATCGACTCCACATTTTGGAACCATTCCAATTTGGGAGCGCGTTTGTGATAGTGGAACCAACCGGCAAATAGCATCAAACCAGCCATTACCAAGCCGCCGATGGCTGTTGCGTATAGCTGAGTAGAGGTTGTTATACCCCATCCGCGCCATACCTGGAATAAACCGGAGGTGATTTGAATTCCGTGGAACCCACCACCTACATCTCCATTTAATATTTGTTGACCAACCACAGGCCAAACAACCTGAGCGCTGGGCTTAATAGCTAACGGATCGGTTAACCAAGCTTCGTAGTTGGAAAAACGAGCGCCGTGGAATATCATCCCGCTTAGCCAGATAAATACTACGGCTAAGTGCCCAAAGTGAGCTGCAAATACTTTGCGGGATACGTCTTCTAAATCGCTTGTATGTGAATCAAAATCGTGGGCGAGTGCGTGTAGGTTCCAAATCCAGGTAGTGGTTTTTGGACCTTTAGCAAGGGTTTTGTCAAAATGACCGGGTTTGCCCCATCGCTCAAACGATGTTGGCACTGGGTCTTTATCGACAACGATTCTTGCTTTCTTTTCCTCTCGCTCCGGAGGACTGATTGTCATTCGACCTCCTCTCTAAAAAAAGGACTGAGGATGTTCTGCTAGTTGTCTTCACAAATAAATGACACGTCACAAAAAGACGTTTCCACTTATATGCTTTTTTTTCGCTCGCAAAGACTCTACGCGTTTATTGCTTTCTGGTTGAATTATAAAGTCATCTAGCCCACATTGTGAGCGTTAAATTAACAATAATTAAAACTTCTATAATTTTTTACTTTTCAGGCTTTCAGCTTTTAGACGTTGGTCAAAAAGTCAATAGTTTCAATATTTCGTTACAAACAGCAACATTTCGTTAAAATAACCGTACTGCATAGCATACAAGCTAATGAGTATGCAGCTGCATATTATTGTTTTATCTTATAGTTGCGATATTTAAAGCAACTATCTGGCATCAGGTTGACACAGAGGATGAATGATATTCATCTGTAAAAATGAATGCTTTTGATTACTATATAGATACCAGTGAAATTATCTATGTAAAATATTGTAAACATCTGTTTGAGGTTACAGATTATATGCTTTATGTGGCATTAAAAAATAAATAAACAGCAAACTTCTTTTATTGTTAATCTGCTTAACTGGCTATAAAAATAAACAACTATAGGATTACTAAATAAATGTAGGAAACAGACAAGCGTGCATTTCCTATTCTTATTCCCTATTCCCTATTCCCCTACCGCTGCAAATAATTAATAAATCAAAACGGAATCTATTATTTTATTTTCTTTCTGAATGCTTTATGTACTATAGGTACTTGGACAAAGACTAGAAAATTTACGACGATACCAGGTAAAGAAATATGGATTCATGGTTGATAAAGGCTTTGACTAAGTTGAAAGCGAAGAGATACGCACTGTTTAAAAATGTAATAATTTGTTTGCTGGTATTGAGTTTGACGGCTTGTGGCGATAAAGCGATCGGTAAAGACGTATCAATTCAAATAGCGGATAAACCAGTACGAGAAAAAAACGCTCAACTTTCCAGAAAAATCTCCGAAGTTGCTCCTCCCGAAGTTATTCAAGAATTGCGTCAAAGTTTAGACGTTTATCAGCCCCAGGTAAAAATACTCAATCCTCAACCAGATGAAGTATTAGAAGTAGATAAATTAAAAGTCAATATTCAAGTCAAAGATTTACCGATATTTAAAGACAGGCAGTATGAATTGGGTTCGCATTTAGAAGTAATTTTAGATAATCAACCCCAATTAGAAATTTATGACTTAAATCAACCGTTGGAGTTGTCGAATTTGTCTCCCGGCACTCATACTTTACGCGTCTTTGCTTCTCGTGCTTGGGATGAAAGCTTTAAAAATGAAGGAGCTTACGCTCAAACAACTTTTCATGTATTTACCAAGAGCGATGACAACAATCCTACGGAGAATCTACCAATATTAACTTACAACAGTCCGAAAGGAAGTTATGGTGCAGAGCCAATTTTACTTGATTTTTATTTAACCAACGCTCCCCTACATATTCTTGCTAAAGATAATCCCGATAACCCGATTGCAGATTGGCGAATTCGCTGCACGATTAACGGTGAAAGTTTTATTATTGATAGATGGCAATCTTTATATTTGAAAGGTTTTAACTCAGGGCAAAACTGGGTAAAATTAGAATTTCTTGATAATCAAGGGAATCCAGTTAAAAACGTTTATAACAGTACCGTTAAAGTTATTAATTACGAACCCAAAGGTGGTGACACTCTTGCAAAAATCGTTAGAGGAGAGCTTTCGGCGGAAGATTTACGTGGAATTGTAGATTCAGATTATGCAAGTAAAATACCAACTGAAGCAACTCCCGAAGCACAATTAAAAGAAAAGTCTGATAAAGGTGGATTTTTTGATAGATTCAAGCGCGGTGAAGATAAAACACCAACTCCAAAACCCACCGTGGAAGCAACTCCGGAAGTAATCCAAACACCACAACCGGAAATTATCAAACCTGAAAATACATTAGAAGAGACAATTCCCGAAATTATCAAACCCGAAAATAAATTAGAAGAAACAATTCCTGAAATAATTGAAACACCACAACCGGAAATTATCAAACCTGAAAATAAAATAGAAGAAACAATTCCCGAAGTAATTGAAACACCAACAGTAGAAATTACGCCAGAAGTAGAATCTAAACCCGATGGGTTTTTCAATCGATTCAAACGTAAAAAGCAAGATAAAACATCAACTCCACAGCCTACAGTGGAAACAATTCCCGAAGTAATCCAAACACCACAACCCGAAACTGCCAAACCTGAAAAAACAATTGAAGAAACAATTCCGGAAGTAATTGAAACACCACAACCCGAAACTGCCAAACCTGAAAAAACAATAGAAGAAACAATTGAAGAGACGATTCCCGAAGTAATAGAAACACCAACAGTAGAAAGTACGCCGGAAGTAGAAATCCAACCAACACCACAACCAGAATCCAAACCAGATGGATTTTTTAATCGATTTAAACGTGGTAAGGAAGATAAAACCCCGGAAATAATCGAAACTCCTACAGCAGAATCTCAAATCAATGAAACGAATACTGATGTGGAATCAAAAATTAAACAAACCCCAGAGTTACCAACTACAACTTTACCGGAAATTGTCGAACCTTTAGAAAACGAAATTCCACTAACTCAACCGGATATACAACCCAAAATTGAAATAAATTCAGAAACAAAACCGACAACTGAGAAATTAAAAGAATATTTCAACTTGCCAAAACGTGCAATTCCTGTACCAACACCGGAAATTTCTCCGGAAGTTGAATGATATATAGCAATCCTATATGAATCGTGAGAAAGCTTGCCAGAAACCCGGTTTTTCCAAAAAACCAGGTTTCTAAAATCTCACAAATGATTTAGGAATGATATAGCAGTGAATATTGTAATAGAAAAACCGATGCTAGGTAAAGGGAGCATTTGCGAAGACATAATGCGCTCTCTACCTCAGTGGTTTGGAATTGAAGCAGCAATTATTCAGTATGTAAAAGAAATCGAACAATTTCCTACATTTATTGAAATGGAAGATAATCAAGCCGTAGGATTTTTGACAATCAAAAAACACAATCAATTTGCTGCTGAAATATACGTTATGGGTGTACTTCTTCAAATGCATCGAAAAGGTATTGGAAGTTGTTTAATAGAGCAAGCAGAGAAATTTATTAAACGAAATGGTATTGAATATTTACAAGTTTCTTGGTGAATCCCATCCAGATAAATATTATGCGTTGACTAGAAGTTTTTATTTCAAGATGGAATTTAAGCCAATAGAAGAATTTTCTCAAATTTGGGATGATAATCCTTGTTTGTTGATGGTAAAAGCTTTGTAATTGTAGGGTGTGTTGTCGCGACAGCGCAACGCACCGCCGAATTTTACATTAACAATATGGTGCGTTAGGCGCGAAACATAATTATTTTGTCACAATCCCAATTATTCGTCGCGCCGTAACACACCCTACAAATCCCCAATGCCCTATGCCCAATCCCCCATTTTCAACCAGACGCATTCGCGCACCAGAATTACCGCAAAATTATTTTTGGTTAAATACAGATAAGCCTTTTTCGTTAAAACAACTTAGAGGTAGAGTTGTAATTCTTGATTTTTTTACTTATTGCTGTATTAATTGTCTGCACGTTTTACCGGATTTAAAATATCTCGAACAAAAATACAAGGATAGCGTTACGGTTATTGGGGTACATTCGGCTAAATTCGATAACGAAAAAGAAACTGAAAATATTCGTCAAGCTATTTTACGTTACAACATTGAGCATCCTGTTTTAGTTGATAGGGATTTTCGAGTTTGGCAGGAATATGCTGTCAAGGCTTATCCAACTTTTGCTGTTATCGATCCGCAAGGTTATGTGGTAGCTTCGATAGTAGGTGAAGGTAAACGGGAAATTTTGGATGAGGCGATCGCCAAGTTAATTCAACTGCATCAAGATAAGGGTACGATTGATTTTCGAGAGTTTGATTTAGTTTTAGAAAAAGACAAAACACCTTCAATTACACCTTTATCTTTCCCTGGAAAAGTTTTAGCTACCGATTCAAAATTATTTATCGCTGATTCGGGGCATCATCGTATTGTTGTCAGCAGTTTAGAGGGTAACGTTTTACATTTAATTGGTAGCGGTAATGGTTTAAAAGATGGCAGTTTTGAGGAATCACAGTTTTTTGCTTCTCAAGGAATGGCTTTTGATGAAGTAGAAAATATTTTGTATGTAGCCGATACAGAAAATCACGCTATACGAAAAGTTGATTTTCAAAATCAAAA
>JBCCLY010000211.1:0-6858 GCA_039026655.1 Cyanobacteria bacterium P01_C01_bin.38
GCAAGATGCTCGCACTACCAAATCGTATTTTTGCAAAATCGGGATGCTCCCAATTAATAAGGCTGAGAATGGACGATTAAGAAGCCGATAATCCAAAAATAACTGGTAGTTTACTTACTACTCTTAACTCTTAACTCCTAACTCCTAACTCCTAACTCCTAACTCCTAACTCCTAACTCCTAACTCCTAACTTTTTCCGATGCCTATGCCCAAAGATATTTTCATCTTGGAACAAAATCCCCAGCTATATTGTCATTCCATAGATGTTGCATAGCAAAAAAAATCATTTATATTGCAGCAACTAATACCAGCTATACAAAGATTTAATGATTCTTTAAATTACACTATTATAATATCTCTAATGGTGTTGAGTTGAGTTTTGTACTTAATTAGTAGTATGTCTGTATCTAGTGTTTCAGAACGCAAACCCGAATATTCTCACGCAACCTTGACTAATACTTGCTATCAGGTTGACCAGCAAGTTAAGTTGATGGACTTGCAAGCTGAGGTAGATTTATTGTTACTAAAGCTGCAACAGCTTAAGCAGCAGAAAGATGTTTGTACTCACGAACAGTCTTGTTAATTTTATTTTCCGCGTGCTTGTCTATACTTGTATTTCATTAAACCGATGGCAAGCACTTCTAGCTAAGACGCTGATTTTTTGTAACGGCGCTTGACTATATATTTATGGCTATGTTTTATTAGTAGAGCGATTTTTAGCTTTACTGCTAATTTCCCATAGCACGCAATATTAACTGTTGGTGTTGATTAATATTGCTTTACTTTACTTTAGCACTATTTATCACAGTTGGAGTACGTAGAAGCGATTTTTTTGCTTCTACGTATGATTTATTTTTGTGATTATGAAAGGGAATAGGGAGTAGGGAATAAGGAGTAGGGGACAGGGAATAGGGAATAGGGAACGGGGAACAGAGGAAGAAGATGATATTTGTTATAAGTGGGGTAGCACAATGGTATTCGTAGGTTGGGTTAAGTGAAGCGCAACCTAACATTAGTAGTCAACCACATTAATTAAAAAAATCTTTACCGCGAAATTCATTCAATACTTTATAATGCGTTTTCCATTCCCTATTCCCCGTTCCCTATTCCCCGTTCCCTATCTATTTAAATTTGCGCTAAAAGCTTTTTAATATAAGTTTGCGAATTTTTAGAAATATTAGATTGTGTTTTAAGCCAGTAATAACCTTGGTTTGTTCCTTGTTGAGATGCAATAACTAAAGCTTTCCAAGCCTGCACTTCGGAACGATTGGGGTTTACTTTTAATGCTGCATCAATGCGACTTTCTATTCTGCCGGTATCGGATTTGAGTAAATTTTTGATTTCTGCGGGATTTTGCGGTGATGCTTCATATACTTTCAAGGCTTGTCCCCATCTGCCATCTATTAAGTCTGCTAATACTTCTTGAGAGGGGCTTGCCCAATTTGTATCGGCTAATTTTTGGGTAAGTTGAGAATGTTCGCGAATGAGATCGATTTGTGCTTGTGCTGCTCGTGATATTTTCCCTTCTTGCTTCTTAATAAATTGCAGCCATTTGTAAGATGGTGTCCACAGCCCATTTTTGGCAATAAACAGCGCATCTTTATAACCTTTATTTTCTAAAGCTGGTGTTTTTAAGGTGATTTCAGATAATTTGACTGGATTGACAACTAATTCGCTCGGTTCAATTTGATAAATCCGCAGACTTGGCTCTAAACCTACTGTTTGACGTATTACTAATTCTTTTTCATTATCGCCAGTTATTTGCTGCCATTGTGGTAAATCTCCGGTGGGGCTTGTCCAAGATATCATTCTACGTAAATTGCGTTTTTCTGGGCTGTAGTGGAAAATGTAGCCGTAAGCCGTAAGATTTGAGCCTGAAGAACGTTGTCCGCGTAGATAGTACCAAATTCCTGGTGATGGAGCATCTTTCCCAAAGCGCTTTATTTGATTTACAGATAAAGCAATGCTCGAACCTGGATTTTCTTCTACACCTGCATTTACCAAGGGAGTTATGACTTCAAATTCTTCGGGCCCTGTGATGGGGAATTGGTTGGTAAGATGATAGTATTTTTCTGAGCGCGATTGCCATTCAAAATCTGTTGTTAGCTGGTAAGTTCTCAGTTCAACTATGTATTTACAGTCTGAATTACAATTGTTGCGTTGGCGATAAATAGGTAATAAAAAAGATTCGTCTGTTTCGCTTTCTAAAGGCAGAATTTTTCCGGCTATACGCTCTTGTTTTTTAATTTCTGCTTGTATTTGCTTTACTGTATGGGGTTTGTCTTCTGTATTCGAGGAAATTTTAGCCCATTCCGGTAAAAAAGGATTTAACCAAAGTACAGAAACGGGATTGAATATAAACAGAATGCTAATCCAGCTAAGTGCTACTACTACACCCGCGCTTGAAAGCAAGATTGTCATAGCAAGCATCGATGCTGCTATATTTTTGCGCTTTTTGACTAAAGGGCGATCGCTCGAATAGGAACGAATTCCTTTTTTGGTAGGAGTACTTTTATCTTTGAGATTTTGTTTAGATTTTTTGATTCTTTTACGAAGCTTGCGAACCTTGGTATTAGGCTGCGCTTTACCGTTTTTTAATGGTTTTGGTGAAGGCGAGGATTTTGGATTTCGCGTTTTGGATTGACTCCGCTGGTTTTTTTCCACTGTTAAAACTTATATTCGGGTCACAAAAGATACTTTTACTTAATCTGAAACTTTAAATTGCTTGTATCAAAATAAAAATATAAATCTTTAATTTTAAACTCTCCGTAACAGTACTAGCTTTTTCTTTTATACTCGCGCTTCCGAGATATTGCCCAAAAATCTACTTCATGGCTTTGGTTAAAAATCCGTGCGATTACCCATGTCATTATTGGAAAATATTGAATACGCTCAACCGTTGTATATATACAACAGTGCAAAAAGTTGAAAACAAGTAGAATTTCCTTAATTATCTGTTTTTTAGCTGCGGGAATTACCGGATTTCCACATAAAGCAATGTCTAAGGAACAGACTTCTGTAGATTTAGATTTCACTATCTCTAATAAGGAAGCTGTAGAAACAAAGCAGTTTGATATCAAAAATACAGATACACAAAAGTTTAAGATTTCTCAACCAGTTGATGTTAATAACTCATTGGATGTAAATCCGATGGGACAAGTTAATTCGGTTTCTCAATTTCGAGATGTACAGCCTACAGATTGGGCGTTTGAGGCGTTGAAGTCTTTGGTGGAACGTTACGGTTGTATTGTGCCTAACGGTACTTATCGAGGAAACCAAGCTCTAACTCGTTATGAATTTGCAACAGGTTTAAATGCTTGTTTGGAAAGAGTAAATGAATTGATTGCCACGGCTGCGAATAATGCAGTTACCCGTGATGATTTAGCAACTTTACAAAAATTGCAGCAAGAATTCGGTGCTGAATTAGCGACATTAAGGGGACGAGTTGATGCATTAGAATCTCGCAGTGCCGAACTTGAAACCAAACAATTTTCGACAACAACCAAACTTAGCGGCATTGCGATTGTTGGTATTCAAGGAAGAAGTGAAAATCGTGCCGATACTCCCCCCAGAGATGGCGTAAAAGATACCAACGATCCAGGAACTAATGTTAATGTTGCTAACTTCAATCAACTTTATTTAACTACTCAATTCAACCCTCGTAGTTTCTTAGTAACCGGACTTTTAGCTGCAAACGGCGGTACTCAACCGAAATTAACTAATGACTTTATACTTGGCTATGAAGCTCCTCCAGGAAACGATTTTGCTTTAAGCGATTTGCATTTTCACCAACTTCTAACTAAAAATTTAGCGATGATGGTGGGAACCAAAGGCGTTGATATGGTGCGTGCATTTCGAGGCCCCAACCGCGCCGAAGATGCTGCGAACGGCCCTTTATCATTCTTTGCTCAAAGAAACCCAATTTTAAATCTGGATTTTGAGAATGGTGGTATTGCTTTTGATTGGCAATTTGCAAAACGTGCCAGCCTGCAAGCAATTTATAGCGCCAAAGATATAGGAAATCCGGGAAAACGCGCAGGCTTATTTGATGGCAACACAACCGCAGCAGCACAATTTTTACTGACACCGGCTAAGACTTTTGATGTTGGTTTATATTACGTTAACAATTATTCTCCTAATGGTTCCTTATTTACCTTTGCTGGCGATAGTTGTTTAACTGCCCTCAATTGTTTTGCAGTACCGGGAAGGCCATTACAAACAAATGCCTTTGGCGCTACCGTCAATTGGGATATTTCGCGAAGAGTTACATTAGGTGGTTGGGCTGGTTATACCAACTCTCGTATTCCTGGAGAATCGGGAGATGTAGAAACAACAAACTACATGGTTTATCTCAATTTTCCTGACTTGTTTGCTAAAGGTAATTTAGGTGGACTTTATGTAGGGCAGCCACCAAAAATTGTTAGCAGTAATTTACCTGTAGGTAACAACGTACCGGATCTTTTAGATGGTAATAACGGCAGCGAAGGCGGACAACCCGGTACTACCACTCATATTGAAGCTTTTTATCGTTGGCGATTGAACGATAATATGAGTTTTACTCCCGGAGTTATTCATATTATAGAACCCGGTCATACACCCGATAGCGATTCAATTACTATCGGTATTTTAAGGACTAGTTTTACTTTTTAATATTTGGGCATTGGGGATAGGGCATTGGGCATTGGGCATTGGGCATTAAATTATAAATATAGTTATTCAGGGTGTTTTACTGCTCATTATTTAAAATATTTATTCTTTTTTTTAAGTTAATTATTCTGTGATTTTGATACTAACAGAACTTACACAACCGCAACCAAAAAGTAGGCATTCTCAACTCCAAGATCCCCCCAACCCCCCCTTAAAAAGTGGGGCTTTGCTTTATCTTAAATAGAATTTACTATGCCCTATGCCCCATGCCCAATTACCAATTCCCATTTATAAAAAATTCATATAGTTAAACAAAATAGTCAAATATGCGGTAATAGTTTTTGGAAAATCATAGCAATAAAATAAATACTTCTCTTCAGTATTTTTCCTCTTGAAAAGAATAATGACTTAGTACTACATTTTGAGTAGTTGCGCGATCGACGCATATCTCAATAATTATCAGGTTTTCAGAGTGCATTTATGAATCGTATCTATATCGTTTAGAAACGCGCAGCAAATCTTTTATTAAATCAACATTTCCTAGCAGTCTTGTGTTGTATCCAGTTGCTTGATAAAAAATATTTTTTAAGGCAACAACGATATTAGAAGCAAGATTTTTTTATCCAATTTTAGAAGCAATTAACAATTAAAATGATTAAAAATACTTCTTGTCTGCTTGCGTTAGCTGCTTCAGTTGCTTCTGCTTTGGTTGCAATGCCATCTCAAGCGCAGACAGCAACAGAAAACAATATTACTGCATCCTCTCAGTCTTACGTAACCAATGAGAACTTAATATCAAATTTGAAAAAATCTAAAGCTGTTAATAAAAATAAGACTACCGAAATCTCTCAAGCAGAGACTTCAACAGTTAATATTCCCAAACCCATCCGGGAAAGAATTCCGGTATACAGTCGAATTGGGTTCGGATTGAAACAGTAAGGGTAAGTAGTTAGGAGTTAGGAGTTAGGAGTTAGGAGTTAGTTGCACAAAATCAAATCGCTAATAAATAAACCCATTTAATTAAATGTAGAGACGCGATATATCGCGTCTCTATAAGGTTTTAGAAATATAGTTTGTTTTTGTGCAAATGTTGGGAGACGTAAAATTTTACGTCTCTACATTTTTTTTAGGGATAAATACACCGCTATCAACTAACAACTATCAACTAACTTCCAACACAAACTTGTTCGTAACGTCTTCCGGCACTTTCCCAGGTGAATTCTGTTTCTACTAGTTTTCTGGCGTTGTGGGATATTTCTGCTCTTAGCTGGGGATTTTCAAATAGTTTACTAATTGCATTTACGTATTCTTGGGGTTGATTGGCGCGTAATGCTCGCAATTCTACGTTTTCACTATCTACAGCTAATCCTTCTAAACCTCTGTCGCTGCCGACGACGGGTATACCGGCAGCCATTGCTTCTAAGGTTTTGTTTTTGATTCCGAAACCTGTCCGCATTGACACTACACACACTGTGGATTTATGTAAATATTCTGCCATTGAAGGCACTTTCCCGGTTACGTTGACTCCGGGTTTTGAATGAAGCGCTAATACTTCTGCTACTGGGCGGGAACCTACTATATCAAAGGTTGTGTTGGGATATTGTTTTTGAATTTCGGGTAATACTTCGTTGCAAAAAAAGCAGACGGCATCAATGTTTGCTAAATTATCCATCGCGCCAATAAAGACTAAACGGTGTCCTCCGGGATCTGATGTACGGTTGGGAAACATGACTAAATCTACACCGTTGGGAATTACCATCATTTCACTTTCGGAGTTGAATTCCCGCAATTGAATTTTATCTTCTTCTGTTGTGGCTACAATTGCCGAAAATTTATTGCAATAAGTTTTTTCGTAGCGACATAATAAGGGTAAATTAATTTTATCTCTCAAAGGATTTTCAGATATGCCGTTTTGTAATTGATTGAGACAGGTACCGTATACCGAACTGTGAACGTTGACTACAGTACGAATTTTTTTATGAAAGTTAGGACGAATGTAAATTTCATTAACGCTGTGTTCGCTGGTAATAGTATCGCATTTACCTGCTTCGACATGGTTATCAATCCAGATTTGCATCTCCTTTGAGTAGCGATTAAATACGCTGGGAGGGATACCTTCACTGACAAATTTATTCAGGCGCTGAATTTTTTTCAGTATTCCTCCGGTGGTACCGGAGTCATGAGGACGATTAAAAAGGACTAGTTTATCTA
>JBCCLY010000212.1:0-6792 GCA_039026655.1 Cyanobacteria bacterium P01_C01_bin.38
AAGCAACTTGTAAAACAGCGTCATTATGACCGAAAAGTGTTTTAATTAATTTACCTTGGCGATTCCAAAGTTTGACAGTTTTATCGGTACTTCCGGAAGCTATGATTCTACCGTGGGGACTAAAAGCAACGCTATTAACAACATTTTCATGTCCCAGCAAAGTTACATTTACTCTACCATCTACAGTCCAAAGTTTAACAGTTTTATCTTGAGAAGCAGAAGCAACGGTATTACCATCTGGACTAAAAGTCACGCTATTTACTACATCTTTATGTCCCGATAAAGTACGAAAAAACTTTCCGTCTGGATACCATAGTTTAACGGTGTTGTCGGCACTAGCTGAAGCTATTAAAGAATTAAACGGACTAAAAGCAACGCTATTAACTCCCGATAAATGTCCGCTAATTGTTGCTTTTTCTCTAATTTGAGGAACTACCTGATGTAAAGCCGTAATTACCTGAGCTTTGGTATAAGCATCTGGTAGAAATGCAGTTTTAAATTTATTTGCTGCTTTTAATCCTTGTCTCAAAGCATCAAAATCCTTGCCTGAAGAAGCAAGTTCTTCTGCTGAGGCGCTGATGGCTCGAATTTCGCTTATTAAAGATTGTCTCCATAAATAAACTGACATTATTGTTGAAGCTGTTAAAGCAAAAATAGCCGTGATAGAACCAGCAAGGGCTATTTTTAAAGAACGATTAACTCTAACTTCGCTGAGTTTTTGCTGCTGTAAACTTTCTGTTAATTGTGCCTGTAATTTTTGCTGTTCTAATTCTGCTGATAGCTGCTCGATCGATCGGCGACTAAGTTCCTCACGTTTGCGAAGTTCTTTTAATTCTGTAAATAAATCTACGCTTTCACTCTGTTGAGTATCAACTGTTGTTAACTGCTGTTTCTTCCTTAGTTCGCTATGAAGTCTGGTTATTTCAGCTTCTCTTTGCTGTACTTGATTTCTCAACTGCGTTAATTGAGTTTGAATTAATTCTTCTTGTTGAAAAGAGCGAATTAAATAAACTAAATAGTCGTGAATTAACTGATAGCGTTCGGTAACGTCGGCGAATAATACAACTAACCCGGAACGTACCAGAATTTCTAATACTAATTCTAAATTTTCTCCTGACTCTAATTCTGCTAATTCCGCGATTAATTCAGCCTTGGTTTTAAAAGGTCTTTTATGATTTTCGTCAGTTAATAAATATAAAACTAGTAAAGCAGCCTGTTCGTTTTCTGCACCGCAATCTTTAATTATTTCCTTAATATATCGCTCAATTAATTTATTCGGTCGATAGGGTTCGTATTTCGCTAAAGTAGTAATTCTTTCATCTTGCAGTTGCGCTCCTACTACCTGTAATTCAATCGGACGTACTTCTCCTATTTCTGACGATAAATCTTCTACTAAACTATCAATCAAAGCTGGTTCAATATTGTATTCGGAGCGCTCCGTTAACTTTTGAATAACTCTTTTAGCATCTTCGGCAGAAAGATTATTAACTTGATAGCGAATATCTTGATCTAAAATGTTGTTGCCGATCGAATCTTGTTTCGCCAAACGTTTTAAATAAAGTAAATGATGTAAATAATCTTCCCTTAACGAAAAAATTATTTTTACAAAAGCGATATTCAAACATTCACAGATAAAATTATCAAATTCCTTCTGACTTCTTTGATTACAAACAAAGAAAAATTCTTCTAACTGGTCAAAAATTAATACAGTTATCAAATGATTATTCGCATTTTCCCGCAATTGCTCTAAAATACTTGTGATTGTAATCGATGTAGTTGCATAAGCAAAAGCGTTTAATTCTTTACCATAATATTGAATCGGCGGATCGACAAACATCGCTTCTTTCAAAGACTTTCCTAATTCCCGCACCCAATCGGTGTAAACTTGTAACACCACAGGTACCGCAATTTGATCGCCAATCGCCCTATTTTGCAAAGCTGGAACTAAACCAGCATTAACAATAGAACTTTTACCTACTCCCGATTCACCATGAATCAAAATTAACTTTTTATCCGAACGACTTATTTTTCCAATTAATAAATTAATATCTCGTTCCCTACCAGAAGCAGTAATTTCTAAAGCAACGTGAGTATTTTTTGCAGGTGAAATCAATACTGGATTTTTGGCTTGCCTTTGGGGTTGCAACCTCCCCGCACCAATAAAAGCACGCAAACCATATTGCTGTTCTACCGAACGTCTTTCGCGACGAATGAAAAAAGCCTCCAAATACTTGCCAGACTCGTAATAAAGCCATCTTAACCGCCGCAAAAGCCGAATATAGCGATGAGCATCATAACGATAATCGCTATTTTCCATCATTATTGATAACTTTTTGCTGGCATTATCTAAATGCTGTTGCGCGGTTTTTTCCTCACCTAAAAATTGTAGAGCTTTCACCAAAACCAACTGATAAATCTGCTCCAATAACAATGGAAATAAAGCTTGATGTGCCTTATGATTATTTTTCGCTTCAGCCAAATAAAACAGCGAAGCTTGAGCATATTGACTTGCTTGTTTCCACTGCGATTCTTGCAAAGCCACATCAGCTAAATAACCACAATCGCAAGCAAGTTGAGTGTAACTCCCATGCATCTGATGCAACTCCAAAGACTGATGAGCGATCGCTCGTAACTCACCCCAATCCTGAAGTTGCTGTAAAACCTCACATAGCTGCCCGATAAATTGCGCCACCAAAACCGGACGCTCAGCCAACTCAAACACCTGCAAACACTGCTGAAAATAGGACTTTGCAGATTGCCAATTACCATATTGTTCGCCGCGATCGCGCTCTGCTAAACGGTGGAAACACAAACCCAGGTAGAAGAGGATTACGCCTTGGTGGAGGAGGTGAGGAGAGGGGGGAGAGGGGGTAGAGGGGGAAGAGGGGGTAGAGGGGGAAGAGGGGGAAGAGGGGGTAGAAATTACTGTCTTGTTTGTTTTATTTGTGTTTCGATAACCTATTATTAATGATTGGTCATTGTTAACTGTTAACTGCTCACTGCTCACTGATAATTGATAACTGTGTCGAAAATGATCGATCGCTTTTTCGATGCAGTCTTTTACGTATTCGTCTAAACCAAACACAAATTGTAAACTAGCTTCTAGTTGTGGAGTTAAGTTAATTCCGCGAGTTTGTAAGTCTTTGATTGCTTGATGCAGTTCGTTTTTGTGCTGCCAAATTTGTTCTAAATTGCATTGACAGTACTGTTCGGATGAATCTTTTTTAATTTTTGCCAAACAGTTTTTACCGCATCGATTATCTTTGAGAATTCTAGGTTCTTTTTCTCTTGCCGTAGCAATATCTAAAACTGTAGAAAATAATGAATCGGTTTCTTGCTGCAAAAACTGCCGCAATTCTATCGTTGTCATTTCAAATTTAATCGGTGTGGCAGCCCAACTGGCAAAATCTGGGGCCAATCTTCGCAAGTTTCGTAATACTTCTTCGTTTACCCAAAGCACCATTGGGAAAGGATGTTTTTTGCGAAATTCATCCCTTACATGATTGATGGTACTTAATAAATCATCGAGTGCATTAACTGATTCCAAACCCAAAACCATTAATGCTATTTTGGGTAAGTTTTGTTTGTTTTGGGAATCATCTATCTTTATATGAATTGTACTGTACAAACTTCTGGCGTGAGGGGGTAAACATACCTTTTGCAACAGATACTTTTTACCTAAATTATCTTGAAGCTGCTGTAATATTCGCTGTTGTAAAACTTGATAATTACAGCATACTAACGCCAGCGAAAATTCCCCGTTAGAAAGGGAAATTGCTCGCGTTAAACTTCTTAATGCAGAAGCATTCGCAGCGACTAAATCTGATTGTTGTCTTCTTCCAACCACGATCTAAACTTCCTGGTTTCTGCTAAAACTGGATTAACTGCAAACCAAACTCCTAAATGGTCGCGATACTCGAAAACAAATAAGCTTCGTAACAGAGTATGATATTCGATATCGCCTCTAACTCGCTGTTGTTTTACTATTTTAAAAATTAAATCCCATTCAGGAGAATCAATCGCATTGGCTCGATAATCGCGGTGTCTTTGAATTACTAACTCCACGCATTCCTTGCTAAAAGGCGGATCTTGTTCCCTAATACAATCAAACAGTAATCCTAGCAAGTCTCGCACGTGCCCGCCACTAATTAAACACAACCGATTCAAAGCTTCCGGAGTCTCGAATAATTCCGTTATAAAATGTAACCTCTCTGCGGGATTAATAGTAGGAAAAGCTCTCGCTAAAACCATTTGTCGCAAACTATCCAAACCGGGAGTATAGATTTCACCAGTACGTTTACGCACGGGTATCATTGGTAAAACTTTTGGCGCAACACCACCACCCAAACGATGCTGTAATTGAGCGCTATCGTTGGAAAAAGTTAAACCTAAAGGAATGGTATAAACCATATGACAATTGAGTTTACGTAACTGTTCTCCTCTGTCAATAAATAAATATTCCGGTAGGGAACGTCCCGAAGGTAAAGGGCGAATTGCTACCCGATCCAAGTTATCAACAATTACCACCAATCCCTTTTTACCTCTAGCCTGTAATTCCTCATTAGCACGAGCTAATAATTCATTATTAATAGAGTGCAGAATATTCAGAGTTCGCGGTTCTAAATAATCCCTTAAACGTCTCCGTAGCTGGGGACTTTCCTTAGTTTTAGTCGTAATTTTAGCAATTCCTACCGATAATTCACCTTCTAACTCCAAATCGATAGGAGTTTGCAGAAAATCGACAATTTCGCCAAACAACTTAGTAAAATAAGAAGGCTTTAATCTAATTTTTATTGACTCCAAACTTTGAGAAACCTGTCCGGCAATTGCCAGAAAAATATCAGTAACATCCAAGTCCACCATCTCCAAAACGTGGGTGGATTCAAAATAAACAACATGAAATTTTTTAAGTTCCAACTCCGCTTTTAATCGCAGTAATTCTGTAGATTTACCACAACCAATATGTCCCGTAAAAAGTTGAGTCGTAGGTGTATCCGGAGAGATTCTAGTAATAGTTCTTTGTAGCGCTTCAATAATTTTTCCGCCCCTTACCGCAGCGAAATCAATATAATATCGACGAGCATCAGCATCTCCCATTACTAGAGGTTGGCTCGGATTACAAGCTTGATAAAATCTTTCTAAGTTTAGAAGCATAAAAGACTGCTACTCGCTTTATTTAAAAGACGAGATTTATAACATTATGAGGATTTTTATATCGATAAAGCTTCACTTTGAATACAAATTAAAAATGCAGTATTCCGGACTTATAAATAAGTTTTATCCGCATTATTTTTGGATAAATTAGTTACAGAAATATTCATTTTTCAAGGTATTGCAATAACCTTGCAAACAACTATTTAACGGTTTCAACCGTCAAGTAAAGCTGTCTATAGATAATAACTATAGAAATTCATGAATATAGCTATTTTTTATACTAATTAGCTATATTCAAATGGTAGCTACAATCTATACCGTTAATTTTGTTAATTTGAATTGAACGTTTAAAAGTAATTCAGCAATAACTTATCTTTCATAACATCACCAAATAAGTATTGTTTACAGGTAGAAAAATTTAACAACCAGTAAAACTAATTTCCAGCAACAAAACAGCTACCAAAAAATATTAGCTATTACATCAGCAATATTTTTAAAGTTAATTCAAACAAACTGTTTCTATAAAAAATCGGAACTGCTTGAAAAGTGGCAGATATCATTGCATCCTATCAGATTATAACGATATTATTCTTACACTTATTTTCCCGGTGCGAAATTCAAAGAATCGCTTCTTAAATACTATTGTATATAACTGAAAAAAGGTAAAATTATCTAAGTAAAATTTCGTATTAACAAATAAAAATAGCTAGATAAAGGAGTAATTATAAAATTAATCCTAGAAATAATTATTTACAACAGAATAACTAAGAATTAAAAACAATAATGCATCAATTCTTACAATCTCCCGAACGAAGGCAATCTTTAATTCGGTCATCTCTAGCCGACAATTGATCTGGTGTGAAATGTGTCAAATATACTCGAACAATACCACCACTAACAAAATCGGTAATTCTAGATTTTTCGCCGTCGAAAGGTTGTAAACCATTAACAGCATTTAACCCAATAATAGGTAATGCCAAAATGGCACAACAAATAGTACTATGCATCTTCAACCTCAAGTAAAATTGTAGGTTACGTCATAGTAGATTCCCTCTCAAACAAACGAACCTTTTAGATGTCTAAAAACATAAAATGACAATCAAATTACATTTTCTGATAACTTATCCAGTGCTTTTTTAGGAAAACCGGATAAAAATAATAAATATGAGGAGAGGGGGTAGAGTGGGGAGAGGGGGGAGAGGGGGAAGAGTGGGGAGAGGGGGAAGAGGGGGAGATGACGAGAGGGAGCAAGATGCTCCCACTACTAAACATCTTTTATTGAAGTAAAAAAACTATAGCTTCTAACTGATAACTCCTAACTCCTAACTCATAACTCCTAACTCATAACTCCTTAATCCAAAATCCAAAATCTAAAATCCAAAATCGTATGTCTCGAAGTACAGAAGCTGAAACTACCACGGTAAAAGATGTTGTTGACAATAAATCGCAATCGGAATATCTTTCGGAGCTACCCGGTGAAGTTGAAATGTCGCTTTTCGATCATTTGGAAGAATTGCGACAGCGGATTTTTTATTCGCTGATAGCTGTAGTGTTAAGTGCTATTGGCTGTTTCATTTTCGTTAAACAAATCGTGCAACTGCTCGAAATTCCAGCCCAAGGAGTCAAGTTTCTTCAACT
>JBCCLY010000213.1:0-6788 GCA_039026655.1 Cyanobacteria bacterium P01_C01_bin.38
GGACAGATCGCTAGTAATCTGTCCCGTAAAAAATTGACGGTTTCGTAGTTGGGACTTTAGTCCTCAGAGCGATAAATCGCCAACTACAAACCCTTTAAAACGGCTAATTAATTGCAGGATTTTTTATATGGGCTTTTATTTTGTTCCTAAGAATGAGATAAAAGCCCATACTTCGTTTTTATAACTGCCGATAATTAACTAAAGTAATACTTAAGCAGGCGAGGCAATCTAAATATGTCTAACTATAGGTAGATTTATCTAGCTAGCTGCAAACGGTAAATTTATACAAGTAATTTTATAGGCGTTACAGGTAAATTATTTTATTTTATATTTAATTTTGATTAGATACCTAGCAGCAATAGCGATACGGAAAAGCGATCTGTCAAAAGAGGAATTGGGAAAATTAATAATCCTATAGGTATTAGAAATCTATATAGTTTAATAATTTTATATTAGGATTAATTTCTAATAATAATTAAAAAGCTATAGTAATTTGACTTGATTGATGTAGTTTGATGTTGCTTCAATCTATATATCCAGCTTGGAGCATACCGATGTGGATTTCACTTAAGTATAAGGGGAAATACGATGGAATGCGAAAAAAAAAGCCCGTTCTATCCCAAATACGACCATTTTTTTACGAACTTTCACGGTAGCTTTACAATTTCTTTACTATAAAGCATGGCTTCCACACATTAACTTTACAGTAATAGGTTTAAATTATTCCAATTGAAGCTATATTAAAGTTTGTTCGCAAAAAAATGAAGAAATCGAAATAAACCGCTATACTTTATCTCGATTTAAATCGTTTTTCAAAAAAAATGCTTTTGGTTTAAATGCTTTTAAATGATTGCTAGACAAAGATTTTAAGACAGTTACAAGTTACAATGCCGTAACTCAAAGTACGGTACTAAGATCCTTAAACAGATGATGGGTGAAAGCTATGGAATATGAAGACAGCGTATCTACTAAAAAACTCGAACATTTTTTACGCATATGTATTTTACAAGACTTATACATGGAAGGCGTATAAAAATGGAATATACAATTCTCCTTGTTTAGATAAGCCTTCGAGAGGATATTGCTTAACGCTTGTCGGATAGCTTTAACCTTGGTTGAGAGATGCGGAGTATCTTATTTGAGGGGCTGTCAGTTAATTAGTGTCATACGCCGTCTAAGCGTCAAGCAGCAAGGCTTGTAGGCGTATAGAAGCGTCCTGAAATAGAATACTTATGTTTATGCAGCGAGAGTCTAATTCTCAGAAAAGAGGCTCCTCTGTGTAATGTGATTTGAGTTTCCCTAATTATTGGCCTCCCCTGGCTAGTCATTGATAGACACTTTATTTTAAACGTAGTAGTGCTGTTTGGATACAGGTGATGACACAGGTGCAGTTGCTGAACGTAAACATTAACAATGTCGCTATGAGCGACTTGCTTTCAAAGTTGCAAGGTGGTGGTCTCGTAGTAACCCCCAATGTAGACCACCTAATGAAATTGCAACGAGATCCTGATTTTTATGGAGTTTATCAACAGGCAGAATATACAGTTTGCGACAGCAAAATACTAATGTATGTATCTCGCTTTTTGGGAACGCCCATACAGGAAAAAATTTCAGGCTCCGATTTATTTCCAGCTTTTTATACGTATTACAAAAATGATGAAAGTATAAATATATTCTTGCTGGGTGCTGAGGATGGGATTGCTGAAATTGCTCGAAGAAATATCAATGCTAAGGTAGGTAGAAATATAATTATTGATACTTACTCACCTCCCTTTGGTTTTGAAAAAGATCGAGAAGAATGTCAAAAAATTATTAAATTAATAAATTCTTCAGATGCAACTGTTTTAGCAATTGGAGTAGGCGCTCCCAAACAAGAAATGTGGATTGCAAAGCATAGAAAAGATTTGAATAAAGTCAAGATATTCTTGGCGATTGGCGCAACAATTAACTTTGAGGCAGGAAGTATCAAACGTTCCCCTAAATGGATGAGTGAAGTTGGTCTAGAATGGCTATATAGACTTTTAAGCGAACCCAAACGGCTTTGGAAAAGGTATTTAGCTGATGCACTTCCATTCATTTATTTAGTTTTCAAGCAACGGCTTAAAATATATAAAAATCCTTGGTCAAAAGTTAAAGGCGATCGAACTAATATTATTTCTATATTTAGGGGTTTTAAGAGAATGTAGGATTGATTTTACTTCTCTTAAAATAAGAAATATAGCAAGTAACAAGTTGAGATATTTGCCGGATCTATTGTCTCTATAGAATTAAGGAAACCGATCGGGAACTATGGAAAATAAAAACTATCATGAAGAGATAGATATCCAGAAATATTTGCTGGTTTTGAAGCGTCGCTGGCTGATAGCATCAATTGTTTTTGCAGGTTTTGCAGGTTTTGCAGCTCTTAATTGGATAACTCAAAAACCGGCTTATGAAGCAACAGGAAAACTGCTTTTTAGAACCGATAATACCTCATCTTTAACGGGTGCAGGAGAAGATATTGGTCATTTAGAGTCAATCAAGCGCGAGGCAAACCCTTTAGATACGCAAGCAATAATTTTGCAGTCAGAACCCATACTTAAGGAAGTTGTCAAGTCTCTGGAACTTAAAGAGAATGATGGTCAACCTCTAGATCCAGATTCGATATCTATTAGTACTGGTTCAATTGTAGGTACAGATATACTAAAAGTTTCTTACACATCTGGTAAGCCACAATTAGCTATAAAAGTAGTTAATAATGTGATGGAAGCTTATATTAAAAGGAATATTAATACCAATCGTTCTGAGGCGGTAGCAGCACGCTCATTTATTGAAAATCAGTTGCCATCGGCAGAAAAAGAATTAAGAAATGCAACAAGAGGTTTACGAGATTTTAAGCAGAAAAATCAAGTTATTGAGTTGAAAGAAGAGACAATTAAAGCAGTTCAGATTATTCATGAAATAGATAAAGAATTAGCCGAGGCTCAATCGGATTTTGCCGAGACAAGAGCTAGAGAAAATGAAGTAAGCTCTCAAGTAAATTTGCCTTTAAATCGGGCTATCGATATAACATCTTTAAGCCAAGTAAAAGGGGTACAAGAAGTATTAGACGAACTACAGAAAGTACAAACGGAATTAACAACTTTAATAACTACACGGACTCGGCTTCATCCATCGATTTTGGATCTTGAAGCAAAAGAAGCTGCTTTAAATAATTTATTGCAGAAACGAATAGTTGAGTCTTTAGGATATAAAGCGCAAATTGCTCCGAGCAGTTTGCAGATAGGAAAAGTAAAACAAGACTTGGCTTCAGAATTTGTAGAATTACATTCGCGGCGCTTGGGATTAGCACAAAAGATAGAATCTTTGTCTCAATTAAGGAATATGTATAAGCAGAGAACTCAAGATATTCCTAATTTAGAAAGAAAGCAAAATGAGTTAGAACAAAGATTATCAATAGCCCAAAAAAGTTACGAAAACCTCAAGACAAGATTACAAGAAATTAAAGTAGCAGAAAATCAAACTGTTGGGAATGCTAGCATCGTTGAAAAAGCGAAAAAAGTACATCCTAGTCCCCAAGCTCAGAAAAAAAGGTTTCTGATGAGTTTTGGAAGTTTAGGAGTTGGTTTCTTACTTAGTATTGGTTCGGCTTATTTTGTTGATTTAATTGATAGAAGATTGAAAACTGCGAAAGAAGCAGAGAATCTTTTTGGTTATACCTTATTAGGGTTAATTCCTAAATTCGATACTAGTAACGATCTATCTGCTGTAGAAAAAATTAAAGGTGTATCAGATCGAGTTATTGTTGCTACTTCACCTCGCACGGTGATTCATGAAGCATACCAAATGCTTCAGGCTAACTTGAAATTTATTAGCTTGGATAAGAAAGTTCGCTCGATTGTAGTCACAAGCTCTGTAACGAATGAAGGAAAAACAGAAGTAGCAGCTAATTTAGCCGCAGTAATGGCCCAGGTTGGAAGACGAGTACTGCTGGTTGATGCTGATTTGCGTAAGCCATCTCAACATCACCTTTGGGGTTTAATTAACTCTGTCGGCTTGAGTAACGTGATGGTTGGAGAAAATGAGTTGGAAAAGGCAGTACAGAAAGTAACTGAAAATCTGTCGGTACTAACATCTGGTGTCATGCCTCCAAATCCTCTAGCATTAATCGATTCAGAGCGAATGACGAATTTTATAGAAATGCTTTCTCTGAATTATGATTACATAGTTTTCGATACTCCCCCTGTAGTTGGAACTGCTGAAACTGCTGTTTTGTCGCAAATGGTGGATGGCGTTTTGGTTGTGGTTAGACCTGGGTCAGTTGATTCAGCCAGCGCTAATGCAGCAAAGTCTTTGCTTGAAAGGTCAGAGGCGAACGTATTGGGCATTATCGCTAACGGTGTAAATGTCAAACATGAGCCAAATAATTATTTCTATTACGGTACTTATCAATCTGAACTTGGTGTTGAGAAAAACGACCGGGTAGTGCGTTCTAAAAGTTAAGAATTAAGTAGGTTGGCGTTGAAAATCGTAATTAGGGCAAGGGAGTAGGTGATAGGGAGTAGGCAGTAGTAAACAGTATAAATTACAACTGTAGTTCCTATCTTAAGTCTCAGTAAAAACAAATAATTATACAGAGACTGGCGGCACACGTCCCGTATAAAACGTTAACTTCTCATTCACGCGGAGAGTCCCTACTGCCTACTGCCTTCTGAATTCTCAATTATCTTTGTCTAATTAATTTTCTTCTAAAAATACAGAACGAACATTACTATATTTATCGAGGGTTTTGTGAATACATCTAAAATCCATTCCTAAACATCAATTGAAATTAAATCATGAGTGCCCAACTGAATGAAATTACAAATTACAGCCAAGCTTCAGCGCCGGATTTAAGTTTGTGGGAGCAGTGGAAGGAAGACTGGATAACCCACGGAAAAGATTGGACAAGGCCGGGACTTCGAGCGGTTTTAGTTCACCGTTTTGGAGTTTGGCGGATGAAGTTTAAGCTGAAGCTGTTCCGAGCGCCTTTAACTTTGATATACAAAATGATGTTTCTTAAGGTTCGTAATACCTATGGAATTGAAATACCATTTTCCGTTAAGTTAGGGCGGCGTGTGGTTGTCGAACACCAAGGTGGGATTGTAATTAATGGATTATGTTCAATTGGCGATGATTCGATTATTCGTCAAGGTGTGACTTTAGGTAATCGTTATTTAGAGCGCCCCTTGGAAGTGCCGAAGTTGGGTAAAAGGGTGAATGTAGGTGCTGGAGCGAAGATTTTTGGCAACGTATTGATTGGAGATGGAGCTTCGATTGGCGCTAATGCAGTTGTTTTATGTGATGTACCACCCGGAGCAACCGCAGTCGGTATACCTGCCAAAATCATCAATTCTTCTAAATCTACTAAACAAACTACCTAACGGCGAAATTATTTTAGGTATCTCTACGTAATCAAAGGTGCTGTCTATGTCTATCAGCAAGTTTTTGTTGTTTAGCTTTGATGTTGTTTTATTAATTTGTGGATCGGGATTGTTTGTTCTGTGTTTAGTTCTTTTTGGAGAATGCACGGCAGCTTTATTTCCAATTTCTGAAGAGAATACTAAGGAAAATGATTTTATTCAAAATCCAAAAGTTGCCGTATTAGTTCCCGCTCATAACGAGGAAATGATTATACGTTCTACACTGATGGATCTAAAGTGGAAGTTACAAAAAGAGTATAAATTTATTGTTATTGCCGATAATTGTACTGATGCAACGGTTGAAATAGCTCGGACAGTGGGTGCAACTGTAATCGAGCGTCACGACGAAAATCGTAGAGGTAAAGGGTACGCTTTAGATTATGGCTTAGAATATATCCAGCAAGAGCCACCAGACGTAGTAGTGTTCATTGATGCTGATTGTTTTGTTCAACAAGGCACTATAGAAAAGCTAACGGAACTTGCTATTGCCACGAAGCGACCCGTTCAAGCTACCTATTTAATGTCTAAACCAGCCTTATCTAGTCCAAAAGATTCTGTTTCAGCATTTGCTTTTAAGGTAAAAAATAAAGTTCGTTTGTTGGGATTGAAGCAGTTAGGACTACCTTCGGTGCTAGTAGGTACGGGTATGGCTTTTCCGTGGTCTGTAATTCGTTCGGTGAATCTGGCTAGTGGTAGCATTGTAGAAGATATGAAATTAGGTCTGGATCTAAATATAGCCGGATATCCACCGCTGTTCTGTCCTCACGCTGCGGTGACTGGATGTTTACCACAACAGGGACAAGCAGCCGAAAGTCAAAGAACTCGATGGGAACACGGTCATTTACAAACTTTGCTAACCTATGTTCCTAGGTTAATAGAGTCAGCGGTAAAGCAAAAACGAATCGATTTATTCGCAAGCGCTCTCGATTTATGCGTACCACCAATATCATTATTAGTTGCTGTTTGGCTATTGCTAATGAGTAGTTCGCTTTTAGTTGGATTAATGGGAATATGGACTTCGGCAATACTTGTAGGTATATCTGGATGCCTTCTAATGTTTGCAATTTTCTCAGCCTGGATAAAGTTTGGACGTAAGGAATTACCTTTACTTCAGCTATTATCTATTCCTGTTTACATCATTAGCAAAATACCCGTTTATTTGCAGTTTATATTTAAACCAGTCAAGATTTGGGTTCGCACGGAAAGAGACTCAGTTAATCTTTAGAAACATCAAATTCTGGCTTTGCTGAGTGTTTCAGTTTTAGATTTTGATTATCCTCTGCTTGAAAGAACATAATAGGATAATTTAAGATTTTAGAAGACTGCATTCTAGCTGCATTTAACAAA
>JBCCLY010000214.1:0-6754 GCA_039026655.1 Cyanobacteria bacterium P01_C01_bin.38
CGATATTTATGAGAAAGCATTTTTAGCGGTACCCGATGGTGTTTCGTTATTATGGTCGGCTAAATTTTTAAAAACACCTTTAAATGGTCGCGTTAACGGTACGGATTTGTTTGAAGAGTTATCTGCCGTTGCTGAAAAAAAGGGACTCAAAATATTTTTATTAGGCGGTCGTCCTGGTGCTGCTGAAGAGGCTAAAAAAACTTTACTTTCCCGGCATCCTGACCTTAAAATAGTTGGAACCCACTGTCCACCCTATGGATTTGAATCTCAACCAGAAGAATTAGCGTTAATCAATTCCAAAATTAAAGCAGCTGCACCAGATATTCTATTTGTAGGATTGGGCGCTCCCAAACAGGAAAAATGGATATATGAGAATTATCAAGAATTAGGAGTACCTGTTTCTTTAGGTATTGGAGTAAGCTTTGAACTAGTTGCCGATATGGTACAGCGAGCGCCTTTATGGATGCAAAAATGGGGATTAGAATGGTTGTTCCGCTTGATTGTTGAACCAAAACGTTTGTGGAAACGTTATGTTATGGGAAATCCCCAATTTATGTGGTTGGTACTCAAGCAAAGACTTGGTTTTTACAGGTTTGCTTAGGAATTGATTATCCATGTTCAAAAAAATATTCACTAGACGAAAATTTCTATTTAGTCTAGGTGCTTTAACAGCTATGGGTGCAGTGATTACAGGTAAAGATGAGTTAAAACGTCGGCAAATTCTTGCCTTAGACGATCCAAATTGTGAATGCATAAAATATCCTGGAGGTGAATCTCTAAAGGAACGTGCTGCAAAGAAAAACATTCTTTTCGGAACAGCTATACGTCATCCATTGCTGTTAACCGATAAAGAATATGCTCAAAGCTTAATTAAAGAATGCTCAATATTGGTTTCGGAATGGGGATTTAAATGGCACGTTTACCCAAAACCATTACGTCCAACACCTGAATCTTTTGACTTTACAGCAGCAGACTTAATGTTTAATTTTGCCCGCAGTAATGGCATGGAAGTTAGGGGGCATACTTTGGTCTGGTATATGTCTTTACCTGATTGGTTTGAAAATACAGTCAACCGCCAAAATGCTAAAGATTTTCTAGAGAAGCATATTAAAACAGTTGTCGGACGCTACCGAGGAAAAATGCATTCTTGGGATGTAGTCAATGAAGCTATCGAAACAGGAGATGGACATCCCAACGGGTTAAGAAAAACACCGTGGCTGGAATTTCTGGGAGAAGATTATATAGATATTGCTTTTCGTTTAGCTCATGAAGCCGATCCAAAAGCGATGTTAGTTTATAACGATTATGGTTTAGTTTACGATAAACCGGAAGATGAAGCCAAGCGAAATGCTGTTATTAAACTTTTAAAACGGTTGAAATCTAAAGGAACTCCCGTTCATGCTTTGGGTGTTCAAGCTCATTTGGATGGCAGCGAAAACAAATTTAATCCCAAAATATTAAAGGATTTTTTGGCTCAAGTTGCCGACATGGGTTTGAAAATCATGATTACCGAACTTGACGTTACGGATAAAGATTTACCAAAAGATATACAGGTGCGGGACAGAATAGTTGCTAAAGCTTATAGTGACTATTTAAAAGTTGCTTTGGAACAACCAGCAGTTATCGCCGTTCTGACTTGGGGATTGAATGACAAACATAGCTGGTTGAATGAATTTCAACCCCGAAAAGATGGTGCATCCGTTCGTCCTTTACCGCTTGATATGAACGGCAAACGTAAATTCGCTTGGAACGCGATCGCCCGTGCTTTTGATGCTGCACCAAGTCGTTAATTTGTTACTTTACCGGGCTTAAGTAAAGCCCGATTTTTTCAGAATCTTAAGGAACAGCTAATAGGGAATGAGGGAATAGAATATATACCTTCGTTCTGTATTAGTAAAATTTAGGAGTTGATTATAACTCACATCTTGCACCAGTGTCAGAAACCCGGTTTCTTGTCCGTCAAATAACCTGCACAATAGTTTTTCACGAACAGAAACCGGGTTTCTTTGGACGGCGTTGTGAATGGTGCAAGATATCAGTTATAACTCATATCTAATAATCTTATTTATTAACTACTATTAGTCTATAAATAAAGTAATTACTTCTACATTTTAAACTTATTTTTTTACCTTTTTTCCACATTTTATAGACAAGCTTGATAACTTATCTTGTTTATAAACATACAAATTATTTATGAATTTATAAGTCGATAATTTTATATTATCACTACTGATTTTAAAAGAATAAATTTAATAGTTCATTTAAGTATGCCTAGTTTTTTTGTATTGCATCTACATATGTAATTAAATCCAATAAAAAGCTATAGCTTTTTATGTATTGTTTTACATATAATTTACAAGTTTATAGGTTATAAAAACATTTTTTATGTCACAACCATGTCACGCAAATCAAATTATACTTTGAATATAAAGAACTCAGAAATTATCAACGATATGTCTTTTGTTAGTGAGTTTTCAGGGAACAACCTCTTAGATTTACGCGCTCCATCTTTAACACAATTACGTAAAAGAATTGGCGCAATCTGGCTTCGTAGAATAACCCTTTTAGGAGTAGATGGAATATGCTTAGGATTGGCTTGGAAGACGGCTCAATCTTACAGCACAAGGTCTGATATTGAATGGTTTGAACGAGAAAATTTATTTTTTATCTTGTCTATTATTGCTATTCAAATTTGTCTGATTGCAACTCAAGGATTATACGAAGCGGGAGAAAAGCGCCGCGACTACTTAAGCCTAAGCAAAACGATAACATTCTCGTATTTTCTGCTATTGCTTTTTGGATATCTCTACTTACAAGAAAATTTATTCCCTCGGTCAATTTTTATTACAGCATGGATATTAAGTATAGCTATTACTTGTTCGGGAAGATTTATGGTAAATACTGCCATTATGAGGCTCCGCGAACACAATATTATTACTTGCCCAACATATCTAATTTGTTCTGCCAAAGATAAACAGAAAGCAGTAAAACTTTTAGAAAATCAAAGTTGTTATAATCTTGTCGGTTGGAAGAATGTTAATTTAATCAGTTTATCAAAAGGTAATCTAGCCGCAACGTTAGATGAAATAATTAGCAAGGGAGTTGCTGAAGTTTTTGTTTGCTCTTGGGAGTCAATAGAACATAGAATGTATCTCTATTGGAAATTAAGAAATGCAGGCATTATCTTACACATTTTACCAATTAAGTTGCAAGCTGTAGAGCAAAGATTAGAACTCAAAATGCTTGGCGGTATCCCAATATTGAATTTTTTACCACCAACTATTACTGGAAGTGATTTCCGGATAAAACGGTGCTTTGATTTTTGTAGTTCGGCGCTGTTCGTTTTATTTGCATCACCAATTTATTTATTGATTGCATTACTAATCAAATTAGATTCTCCAGGCCCAATTTTTTACAAACAAACTCGCATTGGTTTGCATGGAAAATCTTTCAAAGTGTGGAAATTCCGCACAATGGTAACGAATGCTGATGAATTACAAAAACAATTAGAAGCACAAAACGAAACTAAAGATGGGATTCTCTTTAAAATCAAAGACGATCCACGCATTACCAAAGTAGGAAAGTTTCTCCGTCAGTATAGTTTAGATGAACTTCCTCAATTATTTAACGTACTTTTAGGAGAAATGAGTTTAGTAGGCCCTCGTCCTTTACCTGTAAGAGATGTAAAGAAATTTTCTGACCACCACTTTATTCGTCAAGAAGTTCTCCCCGGAATCACAGGTTTATGGCAAATCTCCGGTCGCTCAGATATCATCGATTTTGAGAAAGTGATTGACTTAGATAAAACCTACATGGAAAACTGGTCGCTTTCACTAGATTTGCAGATAATTCTCCAAACCATCAAAGTTATCGTCGATAAAAAAGGAGCTTATTAAAGAAAGTGTTGTTGTTTTAGTTCCCTTATTTTAAGCGGGTAATACAACTATCATGCATAACAATTTATATTGAAACAATGTAGAGATGGCAAACGTCTCTACATTTTTTAGTTGGCTCTCAGAAGTTTCGTAGTAAGGACTTTAGTCCCGTACTAACGATAAATCCCCTATTACGAACCTATCAACTATTTATAAACCCGGTTTATATAGTATTTCCTGAAATTTTCACCTTACAGCTAATCTCCTTGGGGATATTCATCCCACAAGCTTGTAATTTCGCGTAAACTTTGGAAATCGCCGTCACCAAGTATTAAGTGATCTATTAAAGGGATTTGCAAAAATTGCGCTCCTTTTAATAATTGACGGGTTAATTCTATATCCTCTGGGCTAGGTTCGAGATTTGCTGAGGGGTGATTATGTGCCACTATTAAACGGGTGGCACCTTGACGTATGACTTCCCGAAATATTTCGCGAGGGGGTGCTAAAGTTTCTGTTGCGGTTCCAATTGTAATTACTTGGGTTCCTAATAAACGATTTTTTACATCTAATAGCACTACTGCAAACCGTTCTTGCTGCTGCCACATCAAATCTTGCGAGAGCGCTGCTGCTGCTGCATCTGGGCTATCAATTAATGTACCTTCTCCGGGAACTGCTTGAAAAGTACGCTTACCCAACTCTATCGCTGCTAATATAGCTGTTGCCTTAGCCGGACCAATACCAGGAATTTTTATTAGTTCGGCAGCGCTGATATCTCGTAAAACGACTAAAGGCTCGCGTTGGTGTTTGCTTAATTCCTGCAAGATATATTGTCCTAAACCTACAGCAGATAGTTTGCCAGCACCTTGCCCAGTACCGAGTAGAATTGCAATTAATTCAGCAGTAGCTAGAATTTTTGCTCCGTGAGCTAACAAACGTTCTCGCGGACGCTCGTTTTCCGCCATATCGGCAATTCTGAGGCAGTAGGTCATAGATCAAACTAGGGAATAACAATGATAGGTTTACCTACTTTTAGTTATCCCAGTTTTATCCAGAAAATTTACCAATAGATCGGTAAATGTTTCAAATTTTTAGATAAACCAGAGTGGGGAAAAGAAGAAGATAAGTAAGAGCCGAAATAGATAACTTACTATTAAGGAGCTTTTCGGCTCCCACTGAAAATAATTGCAAAGGAAATACAATATTCCTTATCTGCAATCTGTTATCTAAACTTTTGCTTGCAAACCTTCTTGAGACATTTGTGTTGCTTTGAGCATATGGTAAGTAATAAGCAATTGAGTCAAAGCTAATGGGTAACTTTGGATACTTTCCCCGGTAGTTCCAGCGACTTTACCTAACTCTGGATTACTTTCGCGATCGCAAACGTTTTTCAGATTAGGCATATCGGAACAAATAATTTGCTCTAATCTATTTACCTGTTGTAATGTAGCGTGTCCATCAACTTCTAAAACGTCAACGGGTTTGCTCATGTCTCTATCTAAATCCAAGCGAATTGCTGACATAGAATTGCCATTACCGGAATTGACAATTTGAGTAAAATCCGGGTGGGGTATTGTTGGACGTAATACTAAACGTACATTAAGATGTCCGTTGCTTTGTTCGGAATCATCTTCGGGAGGATAGAAACTAATGACAATATCAGACCATTGACGTTGGGGACGGATAAACTTTTCTGAATCTGGCTCGCGCTGTTGAAGTGCCTTTAAAACCTGTTCTTCTGTATAACCCCGCTTTTGAGTATCCCGTTTAACCTTCCAACTTGCACGTAAGGATTCGGGGGGAGCTAGATAAACTTTGACATCGTAACATTCTCTGGCTTTACGAGTAGAATAACCCAGCAATCCTTCTACGATCACGAATTTGTTGGGCTTTATATATTCTGGTGCATCTAAATTACCAGTTGTATGATTATAAATTGGCTTGAGAATCGGTAGCCCATCCCGCAACTGTGAAAGCTGTTGCTGCATTATATCCAAATAATTGCAGTCAGGATCTAAAGCAGTAATCCCAATTTCCGCACGCTGCTTACGGTCGTAACGATGGTAATCATCCGTACAGATAACGGTAACATTTTCTGGTCCTAATACCTGTGCGATACCTTTAGTTAAAGTTGTTTTACCCGCAGCACTGTCACCTACAATACCCAATATAATCGGACGAGTCATGTTACCCCCTTCGCTTAACAGAGAACGTAATTTAAAATTGTGTACTAATTTACTAATTGTAGGGATTAACGAGAAACAACTCAATAATTGTTAAGAGATGCTGCGGTAGAACTGTGTAAATTGATTAATGATAAGAGATCAAACCAAGATCGACGGGCAAAAACCTATCTCACAAAAATTAATCAAGTTTAGATAATCCGGAATATTTAACCTTTAACCTTTAGCCTTTAACCTTATTTCCGATATCCCCTTGGTGTTATCATCCATTCCCCATAACTGCGAGTGCTTTGATTACCAATCAAAACTGTAGTTAACATATCCACTGGCACATCTAATAATTTCTCTAAGGTAGTTATAGTAATTTGTTCGTCTTCGCGATAAACCGATCGCACTACTGCAACTGGGGTATCTTGATTGCGGTGCTTAAGAAAAATTTCTCTAGCTTCAGCTAACTGTTGAGTACGAGTTTTAGATTTAGGATTATACAAAGCTGTCACGAAATCTGCTGCTGCTGCTGCTTCTAAACGCTTAACAATAACCTCCCAAGGGGTAAGCAAATCGCTTAAACTGACGGCGCAAAAATCGTGCATCAAAGGAGTACCAACTCTTGCAGCAGCCGATTGAAAAGCGCTAACTCCGGGAAATACTTCTACGCTAGGATTTTTACCATCCCAACCGCTTGCTTGCAAATCTTCC
>JBCCLY010000215.1:0-6736 GCA_039026655.1 Cyanobacteria bacterium P01_C01_bin.38
AATTTCTTGGGTAATTCCGTTTGGTTAGTTTGCAATAACTCGGCAAGATTTGAGTTTAACGAGTTAATATCTAATTCTTCGGATTCAAACAGATGAGCGAAAGTTTCCATTTCTCCACTTTCTACCGCAGTATGTTGCTGTAATGCAAAAGCTGGAGGAATCACCGACCGATTCACGTTATCTGGTAAAGGTGCATCTAACAACTTTTCTGCGTTGACAATTCCAGCACCATATCGATTCGGCTTCCAATTGGGAGGAACATCACAAGTTTCTCGCAGCAACTGATTAAATATAAACGGTATTTTCTCGGCACCATAACGATTAACTAAATTATCTCTACCGTGGTAAGACAACCATAATGCTGCTACACCTGCAACTAATGGTGTTGATAACGAAGTTCCAGAACCCTGCTGAATTTTATATTTTAGTTCGCCATTCTCCTTAACAGTTCTGGCATACCATACACCTTTCCCCGGTGCTAAAACATCAATTTTTCTACCGCGTGGAGAGCCGAACCAAATCTTACGGTTAACCGTACTTCCACCAACTGCTATCACTTCATCGTAAGCTGCGGGAAATACTACGAAAGGTGTCCAGGTGCCCGATGCAGCAATGATTATCACACCTCTTTTCTGCGCGTACAATATTGCTGTTCGCAGTCTTTTATTATAAAAAGCCGCTCCCAAGGAAATAGAAACTATATGAAAACCTTTATCTGCTGCATATTCGATCGCCTTGGCTAAATTACGATTGCTCCAAAGTACCACCGAATAAGTTATGCGTAACGGTACCAATTTTGCACCGGGAGCGACACCCGTCACATATTTATCATTTTTATAATTCCCTTGGGCTTTTGGCGGACTTACCATGACGCTGGCAGCTAAGGTACCGTGACCGGGATTATTAATTAATTCCTGCTTCGATTTTTGCAGCGGATCTGTTTCATCTTCGTCAGCATCAACAAAATCGTAACCTTGCTCCAAAAGTAAATTACCTTCAATTTCTGGATGCGTCGTATATCCTGTATCTGGATGAGCTATTATCACTCCATGCCCCGGCAATTTATTCGGATCGGGAAAATACTTCTTCCAAGCTGATAAAACTTTTAATTCCTGCAAAACCCAATCTACATTATTAGTCGAAAGTCCGGTTTCTACACCCCCTCCCCCAGAAAACAAATCTAATAATGTATTGATAAACGATAAAATTACATCCCAAAGAGATTTTGATTCTCCCCGTGCTTGCTGCTTGCTAATCCCCGTTCCCTTTACCTCCTTTACCGGAACAGCGAATAACGGCTCCACATCAACTACACCAGGTTGCGATCGCAATTCGTAGGTTTTATCCCAAGCTTGCTTTACCGATAATGCATCATCTTCAAACAACACCTCAAATTCGGTAAAGTTATCGCCAATGGCTTTAATATCCCAATTTTCACCAAGTATTTGATAAACAACCTCCTGACACCTGTCCTGCTGGTCGGGCATCACCATTTCTATAAAAAAACCTTCAAATCTAGGTTTTACTGTACTTTTCGTGGAAACCATAATTTTTTATCAATAATACTGTTCTATACATCTATATCTATCAAGTTACAACTACTTCTTTACGGAAACTTTAATAAACGAGCATCGCTTTAAATTTTTTACTTTTTTACATAGATTTTATCGCTAGCCATTGCCATTACTCACCTGTAACTACACCTGTGCAGCCATTACCTAACTATTAAAACTTCGACTCAATTACACAGAGCTAATTTAGGAGGCGTGAATGGAAATTATAAGAAATCTTTTACTATTGATTTTTCTCTCTAGAAATAATATTATTTTAAAACTGTAAAGCCATATATCTAAAAGGTGTTAATTATGGAAGTTGGAGAAAAAGAGCTTCTGAGATGGCGACAAAAATTTGCGTCAATTCTCATAAAATCAAAAGCAATAGAAAAAATAATAAAAATGAACCCGTACTTAAAGTTAAACAGGGTTCTCAGATAGATTATTGCCATGAATTTGAAATCTTCGGCAAATGTCGAGTTATTTATCGTCCTAATAATCCCCTCGACTGTGGTGCTCAAGTTTGGGGTCAACTACCTACGCCTCCGCTGTCGCGGCTTTGTCGTAGGCTTGCAAAACCCTCGGTTTACTGAGTTCACGGTATGCAACGCAAGAGTTGGTTAGGGCGAGAGATTCAGTAAGGTTATACGTACAAATATTTCCCTAGTTTGTACCTCTATACGGCTCAGTCGTGAATGGGAGACACGCTTACTGAATTGCCCAAAGGGACGAGGTTTCACCTCAAATACAAACGTAGTTTGGGTTATCCCCATGAATCAAGCATCAAGAGTTCCAGTCGTATCACCATTTGGCGACCCTCTCATGCCTACAACGCCAGCCCGTGCTAGAAAATGGATAAAAAGCCAGAAAGCAGTTGGCAAGCGTAACAAAGTAGGTATATTTTACGTTCAGTTAGTAGATAAACCATCTGGCTACAAACTACAACCCATAATAGCTGGAGTAGACAGGGGAAAATGTTTTACCGGGTTAGCATTTCAAACAAAGTTAGCAACTATTGCATTATTTCATCTTTGCTTACCTGGTTTTTATAAGTCAAAAAAATCGAAAAAAGATAGACAATCTGTGACTGGCAAGATGGCGAAACGTTACGAGCTTCGTCGCACCAGAAGAGGACAACGAATCAACCGCGAAAAACCTTTTAAGTTAAGGAACCACAGACAGAAAAGGTTTTCTAATCGTCGCAATAGTAAACTACCTCCAAGCGTAAGAGCAAACCGAGAGATGGAGTTACGGTTGCACTCAGAAATGGTTGCTATATTGCCGATTACAGAGATTAGAGACGAAGCTTGTGGTGGAAAAAGTCAAAAGAATGGGTTGGGAATCTCTCCTGTAACTGTAGGTCAGGAATGGTTTAGGCAGTGTGCGTCAAAGATAGCGCCAGTATATGAAGTGGATTCACTCGATACTGGTAAGCATCGGAATTACTTAGGTTTAGTAAAAGATAAAAAAGATAAGTCTCGCCAAACTCCTGAAACTCATGCGAATGACGCTATTGCTTTGGCATCTACATACTTTTTGGATTACCGCGAGTTTCATTCCAAAAATACTCATGGTCACAATTGGGTTGGGGTTTGTTTGGTAACATCAGCCCCATTTGTTGTTGCTACAAGACCAAAGCTTTTTAGACGCAAACTTTACCAAGAAAACTGCTCTAAGGGTGGCATCTTCAAGCGATTTGGGGGGACGGTTACGCCGTTCGGTTTTAGGTGTGGCGATTATGTTCAAACAATTTTCAAGGGCGAAATATTGCGCGGCTGGGTTGGGGGATATAGTGATACCAAGAAAACCAAGAACATTGCTTTGTATGACCACAACTGGAAGCGGTTAGGGCAGTTCAATCCCAAAAATATCAAACTACTAAAAAGGAGTACAAAGCTTTGCGTTATTTACTAAACTCTGAGTGGCATTCCTAAGCGAAAATGAGGTGTAGCTACGCTTCCCTCCGGGTAAGCGGGGGATTCCTGCCAGTTCAGTTGAAGTCGATCCCGACGCAAAAGTGATGCCTTTTATTTTTGCTGATATGAGCTTATCTGTTGCAACTTGAATTATTAAAAGTTGATTTTTATTTTTAATTGAATAATTCAATTTAATCGAGCTATTATTAGACAACTCGACGGCTTCAGCCTGCCATATTTTTTTTTTAAGAATTAAATCAATGTCAAATCATCTTCACTAAAAACTATTTTGAGATATTTTTCAGATTTTTTATAAAATTCAATTCGTAAAACAATTTTTATTTAACTAAAATTGAGTGAAATTTGATCGATTGAGGCTAAGTGTATAAAAGAACTATAGCGCTAGGGTTTTTTCTACTGAGATTGGTGAGATTAGTTTGTTGAGGGGAAAAGTTGTTAATTTTTAGCTTTTACTTTTGAATAGATAATCAACTTGAGAAGCTTTTTCAAATAAGTCGTAGTAATCGGCGATATAAGCTGCAATTTCTTGAAAAGATTTTTCGTCGAGACATTCAACGAGCATAAATTCGGGTCGATATTTATTAAAATCTAATCCTTGTAAAGCATTTAATTCAAAACCTTCGACATCGAGTGAGAAAAAGTTAATTTGAGAAACATTGGCTTCATCTAGGATAGAAGTTAAAGTTCTGGCGGGAACCTTTATTTTGTAAGGAGTAAAACCCAATTTTCTTCCGGCGATCGCCACACGTTCGGATTCTAATTGTTCGTCGTTGAAAGCACCCGTAACCAGGGACATTAAATGACCGTACATCATTTCGATTTGGGGTTCTGGATAATCTTGAGAGACTAAAGCGCAGTTAAAAACTTTTGATTTTGGTCTTTCTTTGACGCATTCTTGGTAAAGATGGGGAATTGGTTCGATTAATATCCCTTTCCAATTTCTAAATCTTTCTAAATAGTAGGTATTGCTTTCAGAGAAACCGTTATTTGCTCCTACTTCAATAAAAAAGCCATTTTGAGTTTGAGATAGATATTTTTCGATTATTTTGCCAACTCCGCGACGATAAGGGCGGGAATAGCGTTCGCTGCCGAGGAATTCAAATAGATATCGACGGTATTTAGTTGTGGTGTTTTGCAAGTTTTGGGAATTGAGCATGAGATAAGGGAAATGATTGCATTCGTAAAGCCAAAATTATTATAAATCGAGCAATATGTGGCATTATTAAAGATTGCTAAAAGCTAGATAAATTAATGGTGTTAAGCAAAGCCAAAGTCGCAGGCGATCGCCCTATATAATGATACTCCCGGCGTATCGCAAGCAATAAAATATCCTAGCTGGATAGATTAGTAGCTAGGATATGAATATAGTTAAATTTTAATTTTGGTGTAAATAAGCTTTTGACCTGTTAATGGTTAAAATTTACAGGAATTATCTTCCTTTAGAGGACAAGTTTGATTTTCGATAGGATTGTTCTCTAAATCAACCCAAATTAACTCAGTTAAATTAGAAAGCGATGTGATATCGCTGATTTCATTTTCACTAAGATAAAGATGCGATAAGTTAGTTAACTTAGAAAGCGGTTTGACATCACTTATTTTATTTTGTTTGAGTTCAAGAAGGTTTAAATTAGTTAATTTAGAAAGCGGTTTGACATCGCTGATTTTATTTTTATTAAGCCAAAGAAAAGTCAAATGAGCTAATTTAGAAAGCGGTTTGACATCGCTGATTTTATTTTGTTCAAGTCCAAGGTGATTCAAATTAGTTAATTTAGAAAGCGGTTTGACATTGCTAATTTTATTTTTATTAAGTAAAAGCCAAGTCAAATTAGTTAGATTAGCCAGTGGCTTTAAATCACTTATATTGTTGTAGATAAGCGTTAAGTGGGTTAGATTAGTCAAATTTGCCAGAGGCTGCAAGTTGCTTATTTCGTTATCTGTAAGATTCAGGTTGTTTAGATTAGTTAAATTTGCCAGAGGCTGCAAGTTACTTATTTCGTTATCTTCGAGATCCAGGTCGGTCAAATTATTTAAATTTGCCAGAGGCTGCAAGTTGCTTATTTCGTTATCTGTAAGATTCAGGTTGGTTAAATTAGTTAAATTCGCAAGAGGTTGCAAGTTACTTATTTTATTAAAGCCAACGTAGAGTTTAGTTAATTTAGTTAAATTTGCAACAGGTTGTAAGTTACTTATTTCATTAAAACCAAGACCAAGGTTGGTTAAATTAGTTAAATTTGCAACAGGCTTTAAATCGCTTATTTGATTACCTATAAGGTCAAGTTCGGTCAATTTAGTTAAATTCGCAATTGGTTGCAAGTTACTTATTTGATTTCCGTAAAGTTCCAGGTTAGTCAATTTAGTTAAATTCGCAAGAGGTTTGAGGTTGCTTATTTTATTAGCTCCAAGCTCCAAATTGGTTAGATTAGTTAGATTTGCAAGGGGTTTGACGTTGCTTATTTGATTTCCGCCAAGTTGCAGGTGAGTTAAATTAGTTAGATTCGTAAGCGTTTGCAAATTACTTATATTGTTTTGGCTAAGTTCTAAGTTAGTTAGATTGGTTAAATTAGCAAGAGGTTTTAGGTCACTCACTTTACTATGACTTATATCAAGCTCGGTCAAATTCGTTAATTTCTGATTAGCTTGCTGACAGTTTTGAGTACCGGCTTTTTTTAATAAGACTTCAACAGTATGTTTTGTTGCTTTTGGTAACGTTGATTTTTGCTGACAGTATTCTATAAAGGTTTTAACCGCTGGTTTCAAAGGGATTGGATTTTTATTAGCGATCGGATTTCCCCAAAGAGAGATTTCTACTAAATTAGTCAAATTTTTGAGCGATCGCGCATCACTAATTTTGTTATGCGTAAGGCTAAGCTTAGTCAAATTCGTTAGCGTTGAAAGCGGTTTAACATCACTTATTCCATTTTCACTAGCGTAAAGCTCAGTCAAATTGGTTAATGTTGAAAGCGGTTTTAGGTCACTAATGTGATTATTAAATATGTCGAGCTTAGTCAAATTAGTCAGCGTTGAAAGCGGTTTGATGTCACTAATCTGATTTGCACCAATGTAAAGCTCAGTCAAATTCGTTAAATTTGAGAGCAGTCTAACGTTACTAATTTTATTTCTACCAAGTTTAAGAGTTGTCAAATTTGTTAATCTTGAAAGCGGTTTTATATCCTTGATATAATTTCCACCCAGATCGAGATTAGTTAAATTAGTTAACTCCGAGAGCGGTTTAATGTTAGTGATTTG
>JBCCLY010000216.1:0-6722 GCA_039026655.1 Cyanobacteria bacterium P01_C01_bin.38
AAGATAGCCTTCAGTTTTCAATGGGGGACGGTTATCTGGGTCTAGCTGACATAAAGCGCGAGCTACTCCCAAACGAACTGCATCTGCTTGTCCGGTTAAACCGCCGCCATTTGCTCTAACTAAAATATCGTATTCGCTTTCTAATCCCAAAGTTTCTAGAGGTGCTTTAATTCCTCCGATATAGTTGGGGTTAAATTGGAAATACAAATCGCCTTCTTTACCGTTAACGGTCAATTTTCCCTCACCGGGAACTAGACGTACTCTTGCTACTGAGGACTTGCGACGACCAGTTCCCCAGTATACGGCGCGTCCGCTATCGTTATCTGTTGCTTGCATTAATTTTGTTCTCCTGGAAGTGTGTCAATTGTTAATTCTTTGGGCTGTTGTGCCGCATGAGGATGCTCAGAACCCGCGTACACTTTTAGCTTCTTAAATAGCTGTCGCCCTAAATTATTTTTAGGCAACATACCTTTAACGGCTTTTTCGATAATACGTTCCGGAATACGTGCTTGTAGGTGTTCAAAAGTTTCTGTCTTCATTCCACCAGGACGACCGGAGTGACGGCGATAAAGTTTTTGAGAACTCTTTCTACCAGTCACTACAACCTTTTCTGCATTAACGACAACTACAAAGTCGCCTGCGTCCATATGTGGAGTATATTGTGGTTTATTTTTACCACGTAAAACCATAGCGATTTCAGTAGCCAGACGACCGAGACGTTGGTCTGCTGCATCTACTACATACCAATCGCGTTGTACTGTTTCTGGGTTGGGAAGATAAGTTTTGGTCATTGCTTACTACAATTTACTATTCATAAATTTACATTTTTATGCAGTAATTTCACCTAGAATATTATCTGATTTTTTATTTACAGAAGTATCTGGAAAATTATCTGAATTTTTATCTGGAAAATCAAATAAGGGTTGAGTATCGTACCAAATTTCTGGGGGAAAAGGAAATTCATCGTATCCTACCCTTAGCAAACACAAACCCTGTGGAGGTGCGGCATATTTTACTTCTTCTCGGCGCTCTTGTTGCCAAATTTGAGTAAAATTTTCTACAGTTCGGTTTCCGGTAGCAACTTGAACCAACATTCCTACCAACAAACGAACCATACCATAAAGAAATCCATCTGCTTGAATTTCAATATGTACTAACGCTCCACGACGATAACATTCTACTTCTTGAACGTTTACCCATGAATGCTTGCGTCCGGAATTAGCACGGTGAAAAGCTGATAGGTGATGTTTTCCGATCAACGGTTTAAGCGCACTATATATTAAGGATTCATCTAGTTGCGCTTGATAATAATGCCAGCTAAAGGGTTTAACAAATAAATTTGGTACTTTTTCGTTATATAGCGTATATCGATATCGTCGATAGGTCGCATCAAAACGAGCGTGCCAATTATTGCTAACACCTGCGGAGCTTCTTATCAATATACCTTCGGGCAAGTAACCATTCAAAATAGATGCCCACTTTGATGGTGGAATTTTACTTCTAATATTGAAATGAGCTACTTGAGCGGCTGCATGAACTCCACTATCTGTTCTCCCGGCACCATGTAAAGTGATTTTATCGCCTGCTACAGTAGAAATTGCTTTCTCAATTTCTTCCTGGACGCTACGATAATTGGGTTGCCATTGCCAACCATGAAAATGAGTGCCTTGATATTGGATTACCAAGGCAACCCTTTGAGTAAGTTCTGGCGGTTGGTCTGACATACAATAAAATTAAGGATGTCGCTCCTCGAAACTACATCCCAATATCCACTTACACTAGTTCAATAATTGCCATCTGGGCATTATCGCCGCGACGAGGCACTGTATGCAAAATACGGGTATAACCACCTTGGCGATCGCCATATCTAGTGGGGACTTGTTCAAACAAAGCATGAACTAAATCTTTGTCGTAAAGGTAGCCAATTGCTTGACGGCGTGCGTTTAAGGAACCGTCTTTTGCTAAGGTAATCATTTTTTCTACTTCCGAACGTACCACTTTAGCTCTGGTAACAGTGGTAGTAATTCGTCCGTGACGAATCAGTTCTGTAGAAAGCGCTCGTAGCAAAGCACGACGCTGATCTGCGGGTTTACTAAGTTTTTTGAGTTTAGAACGGTGACGCATGATGGCACTTAATGGTTATTTTTAATTTAGGTAATTTAGGCGTGTTTTGAAGCCCTTTCTGTTGGCAAGGTAATGCCCAAACGTCGCTGTAAAGCTTCTACTACTTCTTCTGCTGACTTCTGACCAAAGTTCTTGATTTCTAAGAGGTCTTCTTGGGTATAATCCAATAGGTCTGCTACCGAATTAACTTGCGCTCGCTTCAAACAGTTGTAAGCTCGCACGGAAAGCTGTAATTCTTCGATGGGTATTTGAGCCGTTGGATCTTGGTCGATTTCTGAAACCGTATCCTCTGGGTTAATTTCGATATTTTTCAGCGGATTAAATAATTCCACTAAAATCGCAGATGCATTTGAAAGCGCTTCTTGTGGAGCAATACTACCGTTTGTCCACACTTCTAAAAGCAATCTATCTTTGGGATAGCCGTTTTCTCCACGAGTTTCTTCTACACTGTAGTTAACTTTCCGCACCGGCATAAAAATCGAATCAATTTGCAGAAAGTCTAAAGATGTAGCTTCTTCACGACCTCTTTCTACGGTACGATAGCCTTTACCTTTCTCAATCCGAAATTCCATTTCCAGCCTGCCACCTTCTGCTAAGGTAGCTATATACTGGGTCTGGTCTATAACTTCTACTTCAGAAGGTAAATCGAAGTGGGCAGCAGTAACTGTTGCTGGTCCGTTTACTAGCAATCTACCAATCTGTGCTTGAGGAGAATGACTTTTAAGAATAAGTTCTTTCATTCTCATCAGGATTTCTAGAACATCTTCACGCACGCCTTTAACGGTGGCAAATTCATGAGTTACCCCCGCAATTCGTACTGCTGTTACAGATGTCCCTTCTAAATTAGCCAGTAAAACTCTTCTCAGAGCATTGCCAACTGTAATTCCTTGACCCCTCTCTAAAGGTTCTAAAACAAATTTAGAATAGTGGCTCCGACTCTCTTCTGTATTAGATTCTACACATTCAATTTGAAACTGCGCCACGAAGTAGCCTCCCTTCTGAATCAGGTTCTATCGCAAAGAAGGCAATTTAATATTGTTGAATATCATTGCCTACCCTTTTTATGTAATTAGATTCCCGCAAAGCTTAAGAAAATTATCGATTTTTCAACTTTTCAATAACTTTTAGTGCTGCCGGGATATTATTTATTTTCTTGTAAATATAAGAAACGATTATAGCTTTTTACACAAGCTATATAATTTCTACGGACGGCCACTGTCTTGAGTGAGGGGAATCGGCTTATTCTGGGCAAATGTAATATTATTGTTGTTTCTAGAGCGATTAGAAACTAACTGAGACAATTTTAGATTTTGGATTTTAGATTTTAGATTTTAGATTTTAGATTAAATTATCAACGGTAATGATTTAACGTTTAGCCGCTAAATTTAACTAAGTTAATCCAAAATTCCAGAAGCCCCTTTACTAAGCGGCACAAGATCGATCTAAAATAATCAATCTAAAATCGGTTCTCATAATATAAATAGATACTTATTGCCCAAAGCCATAATTTCAAACTTTAGATGTATCTATACTCTGCGTCGTTTGGGTGGACGGCAACCGTTGTGAGGAATTGGGGTAATATCTCTGATTAAAGTTATTTCCAATCCTGCTCCCTGAATTGCCCGAATAGCAGTTTCTCTACCCGCTCCAGGACCACTTACCATTACTTCTATCTGACGCATCCCTTGATCCATCGCTCTTCTGGCCGCACTTTCTGCTGCTGTTTGAGCTGCGAAAGGTGTTCCTTTCTTCGCTCCTTTAAAACCACTTGAACCAGCAGAAGCCCAAGAAACTACGTCTCCTTTGGGGTCGGTAATCGTAACGATACTATTATTAAAAGTAGACTGAATATAGCCTATTCCTGACGGTACGTTACGTTTCTGTTTTCTGCTTCCGCCTTTTTTTCCTGATTGTCGCGCCATATCGTTATATTGAATTAAGCCTTATTTTTTCGATTATTCGTTTCAAAGCGTACTTAGGAGGGGCACTAAGCTAAAAACTAATTGTTTTACTTACCCGGTGCCTTCTTCTTACCAGCTACTGTTTGTCTTCTTCCTCGACGAGTTCTGGCATTAGTACGAGTTCTTTGTCCTCTTACTGGTAAGCCCATGCGGTGACGGCGACCTCTGTAAGTGCCAATATCAACTAAGCGCTTGATATTCATCGCTTCCCAGCGTCTTAAATCACCTTCTACCTGATAGTTTTTCTCTACCTCTGCTCGTAAAGATGCAACATCGCCATCGCTTAATTCCTTAACTCTAGTATCGGGATTAACGCCAGTACTAGCTAATATCTTTTTAGCGCTTGTTAAGCCGATTCCGAAAATGTAAGTTAGACCTATTTCAACACGTTTATCGCGTGGTAAGTCTACTCCGGCAATACGTGCCATTATAAAATTCTCCTAATATCCTCAATATTCAACATTCGTCTATAGCCGCCCAAAATATTCGGATGTAATAAATTCAAATAAATCCGATATATTGAGCCATAGCGTTTTCTTTCGCTATTAATGTAGAGATTATCCTTGTCTTTGCTTGTGCTTGAGATTTGCACAAATAACCATCACGCGACCGCGACGTTTAATTACGCTGCACTTATCGCACATTTTTTTTACGGAGGCTCTTACTTTCATTGACCTACAAATCAAACTCCAAATAGTAAATTATAACACAAAAAAAGTAATTATTCAGTTAAATAGATGTAAAACAAAAACTATAAGATTATAGTATAATATCTCACATAGGTTTACTTCTTACGCAATCGATAGGTAATTCGACCTTTTGTCAGGTCATAAGGCGTTAACTCTACTTTGACGCGATCGCCGGGTAAAATCTTGATATAGTTCCGGCGAATTTTACCAGAAATATGAGCGAGAACGTTAAAGCCATTATCTAAATCAACGCGGAACATGGCATTAGGCAACGATTCTGTCACCGTGCCTTCCATTTCAATTAAATCTTGTTTGGACAATTTGGTTTTCCTTCAACTCAACAGTATTTTTGATGCAGTTATCGACTCTGCAAATTTAAACGATAATAATATATCAACAATTTATTAATATATCTTATTCAAAATTTTATTGCCAAACTAAGGTGACGATGGTAAGAGGCAATAGGCAGATTATCCGACAGGGAGTCAGCTATCTAACCTGCCGCCACTTACGGTTTACTGCTAGCAACTAACTGTTAAGTCCTTGAGATTAGAAGTTACAGTATCGGGTGATTGATTGCCATTTATGACGACTAACTGTTCGCGATCGCCATAATAATCAATCAAAGGTGTAGTCTCGGAGCGGTAAACTTCCAGACGACGACGAATAACTTCCTCGGTATCATCTCTACGTCCGCGTTCGAGCAAACGCCCTACTACCACATCATCAGGCACATCTAGGTTAATTACCATTGGGCCACCATTACTCATTTTTTTCAACAAATCATCTAAAAAAGCAGCTTGTTCCACGGTGCGAGGGAAACCGTCAAGAATCCAGCCAGAACTGGTATCCGCTTTTTGCAAACGTTCTTCAACCATATCCTGTACTAGTTCGCAGGGAACTAACTGCCCGCTGTCAACAAAGCTTTTAGCTTTTACACCTAGAGGTGTTTGTTCTTTAATTGCAGAGCGGAGGATGTCACCAGTTGAAATATGGGGGATTTTCCAATGTTCTGCTAAGGTTTGAGCTTGAGTACCTTTACCTGCTCCAGGGGGTCCTAAAAAAATTATTCGTGCCATTGAATTTTAGATTATGTCCTTGCGGACACGCTGCGCTAACGGATTTTAAATTTATGGTTTTGGATTATCCTCTTCTTTCCAGAAGAGGTTTGCGGATGCAGAAATTTTAGATTTTAAATCAAGATTCTAGGATGGAAAGAATTCAGATTATCTTAGGTTCAGGTACGATAAAGACAAAATCCAAAATCTAAAATCGCTTCAATCGCTATTGTTTCACCATCCCTTCATAACGTTGAGAAATAACGTAAGTCTGGACTTGTTTCGCCGTATCAATAGCTACACCTACTAAAATTAATAAAGATGTAGCACCAAAGCCTTGAAACACCCCTGTATTCAATGCTCTTTCTACAACAGTTGGAACAATTGCAACTAATCCCAAAAAGCCAGCACCTAAAAAGGTGAGACGATTAATTGTCCTTTCTAAATATTCACTCGTTGCTTTACCAGGACGAATTCCCGGAATGGAAGAACCCATTTTCTTCAAATTCTGGGCGATATCAACTGGGTTAACAATCAAAGAAGAATAGAAGTAGCTAAAGAAAACAATTGAAAACAGGTATACTAATGCGTAAGCCCACCATTGACTACCACCTGGGCTTAGATAAGTGTTAACAACAGTAGCGATTTGTGGATATTGATCTCTGGTAAAGTTGCCAATTAAAGAAGGTAAACTTAAGATAGCAGTGGCAAAAATTATCGGCATCACTCCACCCTGATTTAATCGCAGGGGTAAGAAGCTACGCTGTTCGGCAAGAACTCTTCTACCTACTTGTCGTCTAGCGGAAATAATTGGGATACGGCGCATCCCTTCTTGAACAAAGACGATACCAACAATTGTCGCCAAGAAAAGTACTAGTAATATAATTACT
>JBCCLY010000217.1:0-6705 GCA_039026655.1 Cyanobacteria bacterium P01_C01_bin.38
CGTTCAAGGTTTGGGGTTGATTGACGAAGTTAATGCTCAAGATTGGGAACCGTTGATAGAAGCTTTTAAAGATGCGGATAATTTGGGAAGTTTGATTACTCCGCCAGATTTTGATAGTGAGAAGTTGCGAGAGCAGATTAATAATTTAGAAGCAACTAGTTTGATGTTTCGGGAATTAGTTCCAGCGTTAAAAGGGTTGCTTTTACAAGCGGAATTGTTGAAGAATAAGTATTGGGTTGTGGTAGCGAATCCGCCTTATATGGGGAGTAAAAGTTTAAATCCTATTGTTAAAGATTTTGCAACAAAGAATTATTCAGATTCAAAAGCAGATTTATTTGCCATGTTCGTAGAACGTATTATGAACGTGGTTTTAAAAGGTGGTTTTATTGGTTTAATGACTCCATTTACCTGGATGTTTTTAAGCTCTTATGAAAAACTTCGTAAATACATATTAGATAATAGTACGATTACAAGCTTAATTAGACCCGAATATCACGCTTTCTTCGATGCTGCTTATGTACCAATATGCAGCTTCACGCTTTACAGCGAAGCTTTAGCAGAATACCAAGGAACTTTTATCGATTTGAATGACTTCTATGGAGCAGAAGTGCAGCCAGTGAAAGCATTAGAAGCAATTCAAAATCCAGATTGTGGTTATCTGTATTATGCCAAGTCGGCTGATTTTGCGAAGATTCCGGGGAGTGCGATCGCATATTGGGTTAGTGATAGAGTTAAGCAAGCTTTTCAATTAGGAATGTTGAAAAACCTATATTCTCCAAAAGCTGGTATGTCTACTACAGATAATGACCAATTTTTAAGAAGATGGTTTGAAGTTAGTTTTAATAATACTATTTGGAAATGCCATGATTCAATTCAAGCAAAAAAAACTCATGAAAAATGGTTTCCTTTTAATAAAGGAGGAGGATTTAGAAGATGGTATGGGAATAACGAATATTTAGTTAATTGGAAAAAAGATGGTCAAGATATAAAAGATTACATAGCAGCTAATCCAGCCAAACAAGTGGGTGGTAGAATTGTAAACGCAGAATATTTTTTTCAACCAGGAATAACTTGGGGAGATGTTACAAGTAGCTTTCCCTCATTTCGTTTACAAAACTATGGTTTTATTTATGGTAATCGTGGTCCTGCTGTTTTCTCTGAAAAAGTAGAACTGTTAGCCTATCTCAATTCGATATTAGTTTGTAAATTTTTAACAGTTGTTAATCCAACATTGACTTTTAACATTGGAGACATTGCAAATCTACCTATTATTGAATTACCTGAAAATACCTGTATAAAAAAACTGGCTAAACAAGCCGTTAAAATCTCCCAACAAGACTGGAACAACTTTGAAACCTCCTGGGACTTCCAAACCCATCCCCTACTCCGCTACAACACACCCCACCTCAAAGAAGCTTTCACAAATTGGGAAAACGACTCAGAAATAGCCTTCCGGGAACTCCAAAAACTTGAAGAAGAAAATAACCGCTACTGGATAGAAGCCTACGGACTCCAAGACGAACTCACCCCAGAAGTCCCCGACGAACAAATTACCATCCGTCGAGCAGAAAAAGAACGCGATATCTGTTCCCTAATATCCTACGCTGTGGGATGCATGATGGGACGTTATTCTATTGATAAACCCGGACTAATCCACGCCGGACAACCATTTGACCCCAGCTTACACCATACCTTCCCCGCCGACACCGACGCAATTATCCCCATCACCGACCAAGCTTACTTTGATGATGATATCGTCAACCGCTTCCTGGAATTCCTCCGCATTGCTTACAGTCCGGAAACTTTAACAGAAAACCTCGAATTTATTGCCAATGCTTTAACATTAAGAAATAACGAAAGTCCCCAAGAAAGGATTCGTCGTTACTTCGCACAAGAGTTTATTTCCGACCATATTAAAACTTATAAAAAACGTCCCATTTATTGGTTATTTACTAGCGGTAAAAGACAACGCGCTTTCGGAGCTTTAATTTACCTCCACCGCTACAGCGAAGATACCCTCGCTCGCATCCGCACCGATTACGTTTTAGAATTACAAGTAAAATTAGATGGGGAAATCGATAGAGCGCAACAGCAATTAAATAATGCTACCTCTAGCGCTACTAAGAGAACTGCTACCAAACGTCTCAAACAACTGCAAGAACAACAATTAGAATTACGAGAATATCAAGCCAAATTACAAAACCTTGCCGACGCAAAAATTAAACTCGATTTAGACGATGGAGTTGCTTACAATTACACCCGATTTAAAGGCTTGGTTTATGAAAGTACAAACTTTAAAATATCAGAATTAGAAAAAGCTGCAAAGTGGAAATTAGAATTGTTGAAGAAGGGGTAATATCACATTACAGCAAATTCGGTGTATTGTCTCACATCCTGGGGATGAAAAGCTAAAACAATTTGTGATTTAGGAATACCTGCGGCTACTAATTCATTTGCAATCCCGTATTCAGTTCCATCTCGTTGAATCCAGATTTTTTCATCAATAATTTCGATATGGATAATACAACCGTGAACCCGTTTTTCTCCTTCCCATCCCAAAGTCATTATTAAATAATTATTTTCTTTTTTATCAATGATTAATTCACTTTCTAATTCTCTATTAGAATAAGGAACTTTAACATATTCAGTCAGAATATTCTCAATGATTTGACGATAACTTGTTAAGGTATCCATTGTACAATTACCTCTTGCTTGGGTTCAAATATAATTAAACGCAAACGCTTCCTTTTTAATAAAAGTTGCCCAATTGGTTCAGAAAATAGCTCAGTATAAGTTCTTTGAGGAATTGCAAGATATAAAACTCTATCGCTTCCTTGTTCTTCTAAAATATCGTAATAAAGAATAAACTGTCCCAAAGCATTTTCTAGGTCACTAACTGGAGATGGACTAAGAAAACTTTTGATTTCCACTGCAATTTTTTGTTCACCTTTTTGGGCTGCTAAAAGTTTTTGGGCACCTAAATCTACATATAAATCTTTTGTACCGCATTTTAGTTTAAATGGGTCATCAGTAATTACCCAACCATCTTTTTCTAAAGCAATTTTGACAATATTGTGATATATATCTTTGGCAGGCATAAGCACTCTCATCAAATCTCGTGGACACCACCCGTATCCAAAATACGATTAAAAACCTATTTCAAGATTCTGCTCGTTGGTCACACTCAGAACGACGGGTAGTGTTTTGGTACGATGCAGAACAACAATTTACCAGCGCTTTTGAAGAACTACAAATTGAGGATGTAGAAAAACTCCAGCTTGCTAACAACCCTTTTACAACAAAACATCGCTTACTCGTTAAACAACCAACTCAAAACTTTCTGCTTTATCTTCCTTTCCCGAAACCCCAACCTGAAGATAACTGGTTAATTGATATTCAAAAAAGCGGTTTAACTTTTTCTGCCGATCCCGCAGCTTTGATTTATGCTGACTTAGGATTGCGTCAGCGTGAGTTAGAAAATATTATCCGCGAACACCAAAAATTTTTCAATAACCGCAAACGACGAGAAGCTTTGCAAGCAATGGGTATTTCTCCCGATAGCAACGAGCAGGATTTACTTTTGGCTATGCTTTCCGTTCTTGCTAATTTAAAAGTACCGGATGCTGGTTTACTGATTCGTCGAGTTTTAATTGCGGGTTTGCTGGAATCTGACAATAAAATTTGGTCGGATATTGAACGTTATGTTTCTGCAAAAGCTTTTTGGGAAGTAGTTGAAGAACATACGGAATTTCCCAATCAAAACCCCAGCTTAAATAAGTTATTTATACAGTTAATTATTACCCACTTTGCAAAATCGCTGCACGATACTATTCCATCTCAATTAGAAAATTATCTAGAAAACTATCTTATCCAACCCGGACAAAGAGCTTACGCTTTCATCGACCAGTGGATGCACAACCAACAAGACTCAGAACGTTGGCAGGAATTAAGTATTTTAATTGCTGACGAATTAAATATATTCGATAAAATCCAAGATTTAGAACCAAAAACATTATATGAAGCTGCTAGTTTTGAGGATATAGACAAAGTAATAATTCGTAAATGCGTTCAAACTCTTCGTTCTCAAATAAGCGAAGAAACCATCGATTTAGCATCTTGGAGAACTTGGTTACAAGCGCGTCGTACTTTGATTTGGTTTCCCAACTATGAATCAATTTACCAAGCTCTAGATGCAGCTATAACCCTCATAGAACTCAAACATCAATACCGAGAAGGCTTCCATCAAAGCGCACCAGTTCTTTTTAAAGCTTACCAAAGCGAACTACAAGCCTTTGACCGCGCTTACCGCCATTTTATCGTCGCTAGCGATGCTGCAAATGGGGATATACTCAAACGAGAATTAATCGAAGATATTGAAAATTTATATACTCAATGGTTCCTCGATAATCTGGGAGAATGTTGGAGCAATGCATTGGGTGAAAAATGGGAATTAGCTGATGTTTCACCCCAAACTCGATTTTTTACAAAATATATTCAATCAATTTTACAGCGTAACGACCGCGAAAAAGCTTTTGTAATTATTTCCGATGCATTACGCTACGAAGTTGCTAGCGAACTTGAAGAAGTCATAAAAAAAGAACTACGAGGAGAAACCAATTTAGAAGCACAACTAGGAGTTTTACCCAGCATTACCCGCTTGGGAATGGCAGCATTATTACCGGGTTACAAGTTAGAACTCATACCAAATAATAGTGATGTACTTATAGATGGAATTAGTACCCAAGGTTCTCTAGCCCGTCAAAAAGTACTTACCCAAAATAGCGATGTAGAAGCAACGGTAATTAAAGCCAGCGAATTATTATCTATGACTATAGATGAAGGGCGAAATGCCATACAACCCTGTCGCTTGGTATATATTTATCACGATACGATTGATGCGAGAGGTGACAAACCACAAAGCGAACGCGAGGTTTTCAATGCTTGCTCTCAAGCAATTAACGAAATTGTCCGCTTAGTTAAAAAAATCTGTAATTCCCTCAACGGTACGAATGTAATTATCACCGCCGACCACGGTTTTTTATACCAACGTCGTCCCATCCAAGAAGCCGATAAACGTCCAATACCAAAAAGTGAAGCAGTCCTCGAAAGCAAACGTCGCTACTTGCTGACAAGGGAACGAATACAGGAACCAGGTTTACTACACTTCCAATTACCCCACACAGATAATATTCTTGCCGTAGTGCCTCGCGGAACCTTGCGCTTTAGCGTACAGGGTGCGGGGTCGCAGTTCGTCCACGGTGGCGCATCCCTGCAAGAAATATGCGTACCCGTTATTACCTACCATCATCAACGAGCCAAAGGTGACGACGGACCCGCTCGTAAAGTCGGGGTACAAGTCAGCGCTAAAATGCGGCGCGTTACGAATAATCGCTTTAACTTGACATTAGTACAAGTAGATGCAGTCCAAGGAAGATGGCGTTCGCGTCAGGTAACGATAGCTTTATACGACACCACAACCAACGAACCAATCACCGATGTCAAGAAAGTCGAGTTAAGCAGCAGCAGCGAATATCCCAGCGAACGAGAACAATCTGTACGTCTGACAATCGCAACGTCTAACCCTCCCACCCGTGCTTTTTTAATTCTCCGAGATGCAGATGATGACAGTGAATTAATGCGGGAAAACTGGACTATTAGCTTGGGGATTACTAACGACTTTGGTGATTTTTGATAGTCGAAGACAAGCAACTTGAATCGTAAGTTAACCTAAAAGATATTTTAAAAACCCAACATCCCAGCATGGATGACCTCAACCAAAAACTCAATCAAATATATCCTGGAAAAGTAGTACGTAAAGACCTAACTCAACGTATAAAAGAAGGTGCTAACGTACCCGTATACGTGCTGGAATATCTACTAGGAATGTATTGCGCTACCGACGACGAAACAACTATCGAAGAAGGTGTCACCCGCGTCAAAAGTATTTTGGCACAGAATTACGTCCGTCCAGATGAAGCAGAACAGGTAAAGTCTAAAATTCGGGAATTGGGTCGTTTTACAATCATTGACCGAGTTACAGTCAAGCTTAATGAAAAAGATGATATTTACCAAGGTACCCTAATGAATTTAGGGGTGAAGGGTATAGTCATCGAACCAGAAATTATCAAACTTAACCAAAAACTGCTGGGTGGTGGGATTTGGTGTATTTTGCAACTAGAATATGAAGCCGGTCTTAAACCAAGTCCGTTTATTGTAGCCAGCCTTAAACCCATTCAAATGCCTAGCGTGGAGATGGAGGAACTGTTTGCAGGTCGTCCAAATTTTACTCGTGAAGAGTGGATTGATGTATTAATTCGGTCAGCAGGACTCGAATCCACCACATTTGAAGAAGACGTGAAATGGCATTTACTAGCCCGCTTAATTCCTCTGTGCGAAAACAATTATAACTGCTGCGAACTCGGACCCCGTTCTACTGGTAAATCTCACGTTTACAAAGAAGTTTCTCCTAACTCAATTTTAGTTTCTGGTGGTAAAACTACAGTCGCCAACCTCTTCTACAATATGTCCACTCGCCGCATAGGACTAATAGGTTTATTTGATGTAGTAGCCTTTGATGAAGTTGCAGGGATAAACTTTCATGACAAAGACGGCGTGCAAATCATGAAGGATTATATGGCATCCGGTTCCTTTGCACGAGGTAAAGCAGAAATTACTGCTACCGCTTCAATGGTGTTTGTTGGTAAC
>JBCCLY010000218.1:0-6703 GCA_039026655.1 Cyanobacteria bacterium P01_C01_bin.38
AATCCAAGTCCGATTTAGCCGCAGCAGCATTAGAAGCACGCTGGCTAAACGTTAGGAATAGTTTTGATCGCGTGTTTTCTCCCCAAAATGCATCTTTAGAAAGAGTTGATTATTACTGCGATCTGATAATATCCATGCAGGCAGCAAAACACGCTGAAACCGGACGAGTACTCGGTTGTCCGTTTATTTCTACCGGACAAAGTACCAGCGAAGATAAGCTGAGGCGCATTTCTGTAGATATTACCGAGCGGATGAATAAATATTTTACTTCGCTTGTTGTTGATGCCCAACGTGAAGGTATAGTAAATAAGGATTTAGATGCGTCTGACATTGCTCGATATATGTATGTATTTGTACAGGGAGTCTTAACCATAGGTAGAGTTAAAAATGATTTGGAATCTGTTAAAACTGATTTAAAGCCAGGTTTATTAAGAATTTTAGGTGTATATAAATAAGGGAATAGGGAGCAGGGAACGGGGAACAGTGAGTAATAAATAAAATAAATTAAATTCAATTTTTTTAACTATTGACATACCAACTGGTATGTACTGAGAATTTTAATTTTAACAGCCAGCCATTATCAACAAAAATCATGACTCAATTACAGCCACGGAATACAGTTTCAGAGACAGAATTAAAAGCCGATTTAGAACAAAATTTGCAACATAACTTAGAAAATCTTGATGAAAAGCAGGATATTAATACTTCTGTTGCAGGTGTAGAGAAGAATCAGCGCAAGCCTTGGTTGGCGTTATTATTATTGATTTCTATTGGTATCAACGGTATAGCGTTATTTAGAATATTTGCTCCCGCTCAACAAGCTACTCAAACAGCTACAGCAACAGCTAAAACACCTCCACCACGTGCAGTAGAAGTGACAACTCTTGCCAGAGGTAATGCCACAAGGAGCGTACAATTGTTAGGACAAGTGGAATCGCCACAGCAAGCCACAATCCGCGCTCAAACTACTGGTGTAGTCAAGCAAATGCTGGTACAGGCTGGGGATAGAGTAACGCCGGGAATGACTATCGCACAACTCGACGATGCAGAGCAAAAATTAGCGCTTTCTCAAGCACAAGCCCAACTAGCACAGCAGCGCAGTGAATTAGCTTCATTAGAAGTAGGTACCCGCCCAGAAATTATAGCTCAAAGAGAAGCGGCGGTGAGTGCTGCTAGAGCCAGAGAAGCAGAAGCCGTAGATAATTTGAACAGACGCACAACATTGGTAAGAGAAGGAGCGATCGCGCAACGATTATTAGTAGAAGCAAGAGCGGCGGTAGACAGTGCCAGAGGAGAAAGACTAGAAGCGCAAGCAGAATTAGCAGAAGCAAAAGCAGGTGAGACTCGTGAAGTAATAGACGCACAAAAAGCCAACGTTGCAGCAGCAATGTCTGTGGTAAATCAAGCAAAATTACAAATACAGCGTACTGCTATTAAAGCTAATGCCGCAGGTGTGGTTTTACAAAGACAAGTTAGCCCTGGTGACTACCTACAAAATGGTGGTGAAATTCTTACCTTAGTTGCCGGAGATAAACTTGATATTTTCTTAGAATTACCAGAACAATTAAGCGGTAGAGTAAAACCAGGTACTAGAGTTAACCTAGAAGCTCGCGCATTACCACAATGGAAAGGAAACGCCACAATTACAGGAGTTGTACCATCAGCAGAAGCAGCATCAAGAAGACAAAGAGTAAGAGTGAGATTGGATAACCCACCACAGGGATTATTACCAGGAATGGCAATTACAGGGAATTTGCAATTGGCAGCAAATACCGAGGGATTTGTTGTTTCCAGAGATGCATTAACCAGAAAACAAGATAAATGGTTAGTATTTGCCGTAGAAGATGGTAAAGCCAAACAAATAGAAGTAGAAATGGTTGCAGATATGGGACAACAGGTAGCCATTTCCGGAAACGAATTACAACCAAATCAAAAAATAGTATTGCGAGGTGGAGACGGTTTAAGAAATGGAGCAGAAGTAAAGGTAATAGGTACGTAGTTGCGCTTTAGCGCCAAAAATCTTGAATAAAATTTTGGTAATTGGTAAAAAACCATGACAGACGAAAGAAAATTACAAATCAGTTTAGCCATCATCCGCATTTCCACAGCAATGTTCTTTTTAGTTTGGTCCTTACGAAAGATAATTCAGCCAGAATCAACCCAAGGTATATTTTCTAAATTCTATTCTTTAGAAGTATCTCCAATGTTTTCCTACATTGCAGGTACAATTCAAACCTTATTTGTAATTGCTTTCTTAGTGGGTTTATTTAAAACCTGGACTTACGGAGCAATTTTAGGAATGCATATTTTTTCAGTACTATCAACATATAAACAACTATTTAATCCCTACGAAAGTCCCAATACTTTATTTTGGGCTGCCGTACCTGCTTTAGGTGGATTAATTACTTTATTTCTATTACGAGATAAAGATGAATTTCTCACGGTAAAAATGGGGAAAACAGTTGTCAATGAACAATGAATAATTATCAATGCTATAAGTATTTGATAAACCGGGTTTCTATTTGTTTTGAGTTGTAGGTTGGGTTAGACGCTTTTACAATTTCAAGTTTTAGCTGTAAATTTACATAGCGTCGTAACCCAACATATTCGACAATGTACATTTAAGTTAAATGTTTATTTATCCCCAAAAATTTATGTTGGGTTACGACACCATATTAAACATATTCTTACAATCAACATTTATTGTGGTGTCTAACCCAACCTACGAATTACTAACTCCTAACTCCTAACTCCTAACTCCTAACTCCTAACTCCTAACTCCCAACTCCTAACTCCCAACTCCTAACTCCTAACTAATCATCATGAGTTTAATAAAAACTGCTGTCCGTTGGCGACATGGAACTTTTGTATTATTTTGTATCTTAGCTTTATTCGGCGTTATATCTTTATTTAGTCTACCTTTGGAATTACGCCCTGGTGGCGATCGCCCGGAAATCACAATTAGTACTAATTATTCTGGTGCTAGCCCTTCGGAGGTTGAGGAATTAATTACTCGTCCGATTGAGGAAAGGTTGGAGGAGGTACAGGGAATTCTGGAAGTAACTAGTAGTAGTGCTTCTGGTAGAAGTACTATTAATCTTGAGTTTAATTGGGATAGCAATATTGATAGACGGTTGGTGGATGTTTTAAATAAACTTCAGCAAGTTGAAGCATTACCGCCAGAAGCTGGGGAATCTAATGTAGAGATTGTCAGCGGCAGTAGTAGTCCAATGATGTGGACGATTTTGGTTGCGAAGGAAGGTTTTACGCCGAATGACGAGCATTACCGGGATTTGGTTGATGATGTAATTGTGCCAAGATTTCGCCAAGTTCAAGGTGTGGGACAATTTTTGATTTCTGGTGGTAGGGAAAGGGAAGTTGAAGTAATTGTTAATCCCAAGGCTTTGGCAGATAGAAATTTAACTATTGGTGATGTTGTAAATGCCTTGCGACGTAATAATAGAGATATTCGCGGTGGCCCTTTGGTGTTGGGAAGACGGGAATATCGAGTTCGTACTGTAAGTCGTTCGACTGATGTTAAGCAATTGGAAGATTTTGTGTTACGTCGGGATGAATCGGGAACGGTTTTTCTACGAGATGTCGCTACAGCACAAATGGGCAGAAAAATTCAAGATAGAGCTTTAATTCGAGATAATGAACCAGCGGTAGCCGTAGGAATTGTTCGTCAACCAAATGCCAACGTACCGGAAATTTCCAAAGGTATTCGTCAAGCACTACTTGACTTAGAAGAAAGATTTGACAGAGAAGGGGAAGGTATTACTTTTGATATTCCCTATGATGAAAATGACTATATCAATCAATCGATTTCTTTTGTACAAGGAAATTTGATGATGGGTGCTGTTTTAGCAGCGTTTATTTTATTACTATTTCTCGGCTCTTTACGAACGGTTGCAGTTATTGCAATTACGATTCCCACAACTTTAATAACAGTATTTATAGTATTTGCAGCTTTAGGACGTTCTTTAAATGTAATTAGTTTAGCTAGTTTAGCTTTTGCTGTGGGGATGGTAGTTGATAACGCCATCGTGGTTTTAGAAAACGTATTTACTCATATGCAAAAGGGTAAATCACCAGTCAAAGCAGCCATCGAAGGAACAGAAGAAGTTGGTGGTGCAATGTTAGCTTCTACTTTAACCACCGTAGCTGTATTTGCTCCCATTGTTTTAGTAAAGGGAGAAGCAGGGCAATTATTTTTTGATATTGGAATCGGACTTTCCGCATCAGTTTTATTCTCCTTATTTGCAGCATTAACCTTAGTTCCCATGCTGTCAGGATTGTTTCTCAACCAAGCAGAAGCGCAACGGATTCTTCAGGGAATGGGGGATAATAATTATGAGGGAACAGGGAATAGGGAACAGGCAACAGGGGGAGAAAAAAATCATCATCAGATCGATCCTTTACTACTCGCTTCCGATCAAATAATCCCAAATCCTTCCCCTCTCCTTAATAAGGAGAGGGGTGTGCGTAAGCACGGGGTGAGGTTTTCTATCGTTGAAAATCTCATCACAAAAATATCTCAAATATTCCTCTTCTTCCAAAGAAAATTTGAAAAATTCCTTTTAGCTACCGTAAAATGGTCAATCGGAGTAGGAAGAAAAGGAAGACGTTTAATAGTACTAGCAATTCCCATCACATTATTATTTATTAGCGTTCAATTATTACCACCAGCAGACTACCTTCCTGAAGGAAATCGTAATTTAATATTATGGCTTGCAGAACCATTTCCCGGTACAAGTATTCCCGAAGCAATTAAACTTTCTCAAGGAGCCAGAGATTTCGTTAGGGAACAACCCGAAATCATGCGTAGTCTTTACGTACACCGAAACGGATTAAGAGCGATCGCCGCTTTTGTAAAATCAGAAGAAGCAACCGGAAATAAACTCGATGAAATAGTAGATAGATTCCGTTCGGTTAGCGGCAACTTTCCCGGATACCGTTTCTTAGTTCCTCGAAGAGTATCAATATTTAGAGATCCAGGAAAAGAATTTGAAGTTAACATTGTCGGACAAGATTTAGAACAATTAAATCAACTCCAACAACAGGTAATGCAGCAATTACGAGGATTACAAGGAGTACAAAACGTCCGCTCTAATTTTGTCACCGGAGCGCCAGAATTACAAGTTATTCCTAATAGAGTTAGATTAGCAGAAGTTGGATTATCAGAAGCAGAAGTTGGTTCAATTGTTGAAGCAGCTTTAGGAGGTTTGCGAGCTTCCGAATTTACAGATGGTAAACGCGAATTAGATGTCACCGTCGAATTACAAGGTACTTCAGTTGAAACACCAGAGCAATTACGACAACTACCATTAAATATCGGTAGCGGCAGACAAGTACAGCTTGCCGACGTAGCCGAAGTTGTAGAAGCAACCGGCCCAGATGCCATTAATCATGTAGACTTAGAAAGGTCAATAACTCTTACCGTAAGAGTTGCAAGAGAAGCACCATTAGGAGCATTAATCGACTTAACAGAACAGCAAATTTTAGAGCCATTACGCGAAACCTTACCAACAGGATTCCGAGCAGAATTAGCTGGCTCAGCCGATGTTTTATCAGAAACTTTAATGCAATTGGCTTCCAGTTTCGTTTTATCTTTGGTAATAACCTATTTACTTTTAGTTGCCTTATATCGTTCCTTTTCCTTCCCCATGTTAATCATGGCAACGGTACCTTTAGGAATCTCCGGAGCATTATTAAGCTTAATTCTTGCCAATTCAATTCCTGGTGTATTAGTTCCCTTAGACATGATAACCGGATTGGGATTTGTAATTTTAACCGGAGTAGTAGTTAACAACGCAATATTATTAGTAGATAGATCCTTACAACTGCAAAACGAAGGAAAAAGCTATGATGATTCACTTTATTTAGCAGTAAAAGATAGATTGCGACCAATTTTCATGTCAGCAGGAACCAGCGTATTAGGAATGTTACCACTGGCAGTAATTCCCGGAAAAGGAGCAGAATTATATCAAGGATTGGGAATTGTGTTGACAGGAGGTTTGGCATTTTCTACAATTCTTACACCAACAGTAGTTCCGGCATTAATGGGATTATTAAGGGATTTTTCTGGTAAAAAGAAAATTGAAACAAAACAGTTGCAGGAAGTTGATGAAATAGAAGTGACAAAAGTTTAAAAAACCTCACCCCTTCCCCTCTCCTTATTAAGGAAGAGGAGTATTTAGATATTTTTGTAGGGTGCGTTATGGATTTATCCTAACGCACCATTTTTAATTATTAAGATATAAAACCCTTCTAGACGCTGAGTACGCAGAGAAAAGAGGTAAAGAGGAATTGTAGGTTGGGTTAGACGCTTTGATAATTTAGGGTTTGAGTTAATAATTTATATAGCGTCTTAACCCAACATTGTTAGTAGTTGTGAATCCAAGGGATATTTTTATTTATGCAAAATATTGATGTTGGGTTACGACACCATGAATAAACATACTCGTTATTGTTTATTGCTATTAAAAAAAGAATCAACAATCATCACGGTCGCAATTAAACAAAATAGAATAACTCCCAATCGCCAAATTCTCTCTATAATGACTGGCAATAAGCTGTCAAGAACACTTACCAAACCAAAAGCGAACAAAATTATATAGATAATACTTATCCCGAATAATCTCAAGAACAAGTATTTGCTTAACCAAGAAATCAGCTTAAATAGATAACTGCGGATATCGTC
>JBCCLY010000219.1:0-6682 GCA_039026655.1 Cyanobacteria bacterium P01_C01_bin.38
CCTTCTAAATTTGGACGTACCTTTAATCGCATAAGTACGGCAGTAATGTTATCATGACCGTTGTATTTATTTGCTAAATCAATTAAATTTCTTACGCCTTTTTCTAAGTTGGCTTCAGAACTAATTAAATTAAGTAAATTAGTCTGCCAGTGTTTTTCTAATAAATCGTTATCTGATAAACCATCAGAAGTTAGAACAAATAGCGTATCTTCATTAATTTCTAAGAATTGTACTTCTGGAGCAATAAAATTATTATCTCTAGGTCCTAAAGCTTGGGTAAGTTGATAAGCATCTGGGCGAGAATAAGCTATGCTCGGCTCAACTCCACGAGAAATTTCTCTTTGCCCTACTTCATGATCTACAGTAATTTGTTCTAAACCTCCTTTACGAGTAACTCGATACAGACGGCTATCGCCCACATGGGCTACCGCTACGCGAGTATCCTGAATTAAAACTACCACTAAAGTAGTACCCATACGACCTACACCAGAGCGATCGTCCTGTTGGTTGATATCGTGAATAGCTTTGTTTGCTTGAAAAACCCCTTCACGGATAATTTCTTCGCTGGGAAGCCCATCAGATTTCCAGTTTTCTTGAAAATACTGTCGCAAGGTATTTACTGCCAACTCGCTGGCTACTTCACCACCTGCGTGTCCACCCATTCCATCGCAAAGTATATATAAGCCCCGCGCTCGGGCAACTTTACTTTTAGGCAATTCAACTTTATTAACTTTAGTTTCAATGCCAAAATAATCTTCATTACGATCTCGTTGTTTGCCAACGTCGGTAAGCCCAGCATTTTCCAAGCTAGCTAGCTGCATTGGTAAAACAACTGTGGGCATATCGTCGATTTTAGTTGGACTTTGCTCGAATTCGTCTAACTGTAAAACTGTAGGATTTGAAGTTTGTGTCTTAGAAGCAACAATCAAATTATCTGTTGAATTATCTTGCAAACTATCGAAGAAATTATCTTCGTTTTGATTTGACTCATCCTCCAACTCTGTAGAAATAAATTGCAATCGCGATCGCAATTGTTCAGATGTTGCAATTTTACCCGATTCTAAATTTCCTAAAAGTTCTAACAATAAGCCAAATTGAGTACGCTGAGACTCTCTAAATAATGCATTCCAAACTTTTCCCAAAGCTTTAACTGTATTATCCTCTGACGAAGAATCTTGTGAATATTTACGTATATCTGGGTATAAGCGCTGTAAAGCAAGAGACTGGTCTTCGTCAACTCGTAAGTTATTTAAATCTAAAAGACTTTGACGACAATTGAAGGGTTCTAACACATCCCACAACTGAGTCATTTGATAAAAATAATGTATAATTTGCAGCGATGTAGTGGCTTCATCCTGCCATAATTCTAATAAATAAAACCAATCAGAACGGTCTTCAACTAAAATCACCTGCATATTCCCCATTTGCCATGCATCATGGATAAGAGGAATTCCTAAATTACAATATGGTTGTAAAGCGATATAGGTTTTAGCAAGACTGGGAATCTTATCTTCCCCTACCAAAGTATTTGTAGGATGCTCTTGCGAATTAGCCAGCATCGCATCTATTGGCGATAGTTGATAAGGCTGACAATCAAGAACTTTCACGCAGGCTTGAGCTTTAACGGTATTTTCAAAAAAAGTTGGTAGCGATTCAAGCATTTTATAGCGCCCTTGGGAATCTAGATAAGAGCCTGCTTCAAAATTAGGAGTTTCTTGAGAAGTATTGGAAGTATTGGAAGTATTTGAAGTATTGGAATTATTATCTTTATTATTTTGCTCTATATCTTCTAAATCAACCTTTTCTTCCTTTTGCTCTTTATTATCTAATTTAACAACTTCCGGCTCACCTTCTTTAGTCGCGATCGCCAGCCAAACTTCGGCACAAGTTGCATCGCAGGTGTGACACTCAACTGCATCTAGAGGAAGAAAAACTCCGCACTGCTGACATTCTTTTTCAGTTAAAGATGCGCCACAGTTTTGACAAAACTTGTTGCCGTTAGGGTTTTCAAAATTGCAAGTCGGGCAAATCAGCATTATATCCGCGTCCTTAATTCCCGCTGAGAAGGTGCTAGCCATTAAAATTAGTAATTAGTGGTAGTTTAGCCTCTGCTTGCTGCATAGCAATAAAATATTTATGCTTTTTCCAGAATATTTTCCAGAATATTTGAGGGCAATATGTGTGGCTGTTTTAATTGTGACGTATATTATCTGTAACTTTGAAATATTTGTAAATTAATTGTAAGACATATACAGCATATTGCATCTTTTAATGGTACATTCTGGCGTGCCCTGATGCTCCGCAGTCGCTCATGGGGGAGACCCCCAAGACCGCGCTGCTCTCCACCCCACAAGAGTTTTATGATTGATATAGCGGTTTTCGGTTGACTGCAATACAAGGTAAGTAGTTGAAATTCGGACGGGCAGGGATGCCCATCCCACAAGAATGTATTTGACTCAACTGAAAACCGCTATAGTTGTACATTTGAGTGCAAAGTGCTGTAATTAGCCTCTCTTAAAGGCAAATAAAAAAACTGCTTAAATATTGGTTAAAAATGCTAAAACACCTATTTTACAAAAATAAGACTTACGCAACTTGACATTTTTTTGTAGGGTGCTGTGACACTTCGATTAACTTTGAACGCAGTGCGAGCATCTTGCTCGCTCGGGAACTCTAGCGAGCAAGATGCATGTCCTTCGGACACACTTCGTTAACGCACTATGCAAACCCCGCAAAATTAATGTGGCGCAGTACTAATACAGCTTTCTTTCTCCGTTCCCCGTTCCCTATTCCCTATTCCCTACTCCCTACTCCCTACTCCCTACTCCCTACTCCCTTTCAACAGGTAATTCAACAGAAAAACAAGTACGTAGTAAACCACTTTCAACCTTAATTACCCCTCCCAAATGCTTCGTAAGCTTTTGTACCAAAGCTAAACCCAAGCCGGTACCTCCTTGTTTCCAAGGATCGTTACTGGGAATTCGATAAAACTTATCAAAAATACGCGGTAATTCATCCGCAGGAATTTCTACTCCAGTGTTAATCACTTGAAACTGAATATTATCGGATTTCATTTTAACGTCAACAATTATTTGCTCCGAGGGCGGACTAAATTTACAAGCATTAGTCAGCAGCTCGATCAAAATTCGTTCTAAGCTAAATGGATCGCAAAGCATAGCTGGTAAATTCGGTTCTATGACTAAATTTAACTTTCTTTGGCAGCAGTTACGGTTTCGTGCATTGAATAATTCAACTATTCGCTCTAACCAATGATTAACCTCAATTTTTTCTAAGACTAATGGTTTGGCAATAGTATCGAGTCGCTGTAAATCCAGAAAATTATTAATCAGGCTAATTTCTCGCTCGCATTCATTATTCAAAATTTGAAAATAACGAGATATTTTAGAATCTTTTTTAGAATTATCTACCGCTTCAGATGTTTTGTCAGCTTGCTGCTGCTTTTTAAGTTTAATTCCCAACATTTGAATAGCCATTTTCATATTAGTCAATGGCGTGCGTAACTCGTGGGATACCGTACTTAAAAATTCATCTTTAAGACGGTTGAGAGATTCCATCTCTTCTAATTGAAGTTTTGCTGCTTCTTTACTTTCCCTTACTGCTATTTCCGCTTTTTTAAACTCAGTAATATCTATACAGCAACCAATATAACCATTCAAGTTACTATTGGATGCAAAGTAAGGAACGCCGGTTTCGGAAATCCAACGATAATCGCCCTCAGCGTTTTTTAAGCGGTATTGAATTTGAAATTTTTCTTTTTCTTTAAATGCTCTTTTGTAAGTTTCTAAATAGAGAATATTATCATCTTCATGTAAATTATTTAACCATTCATGACCCAATTCTTGTTCAATTTTACGTCCGGTGAACATTAACCAAGAACAGTTGAAAAAGTTACGCAGCCCCTTTTCATCCGTCATCCACAGCATAACTGGTGCGCTATCGGCTAATTCGCGGAAACTTTGTTCGCTTGCTAAGGAAATCTGAGAAAGTTTGTAAGCAGTAATATCCTCACAAACCATCGAGATAGTACAATTTTGCTCTGCATCAATTAATATTCGCGCTTTGACTTTTACCCAGACAATTTTACTATCAGGGCAATTAAGATAAAAATCACAATTTTCAACTTCTTCCGACGAGCTTTTTAATAATCCTGTTAGCAGATTAGATAATCTTTCGCGTTCAAAAGCAGAAAATATCGTAAATATGGATTTTTGATTTAAATCGCAAGGTGCATAGCCCAAACAGTTTGCACCGAATTGATTTACAGATAAAATTTTTCCAGCAGTATCTAAAGTAAAAAAGATGCCGGGAGTTTCATCGTACAAAGTACGATACCAATTTAGTTCTTCTTGAGTGCGACGTAGCGCTTCTGTCGTATAATTTTCTAAATCAGATGTTGTTTCAGGCACAAGTTCCAAGCTTGCAGATTTTGCAGATACGAGATTTTGTTTTCGGCTTTGATGCCAGTTAAATGACTGCTCTAAGCTCATAAGTAATGATGCACCCTAGTGTTAAGAATAAGTTTTAAGAATAAAAAAAGATTATTATACAGCTTTTAGTAGTATTTCTGTCAAAGGTATTTTGTTACAAATTCGGTAAAATAAAAAACATAGCAACTGCATAACTTCACGATATATTTAATACTTTAATCCGGTAAATTATTTTTTTTTAGTAATTAACTTACTTATTATGAATTCTAATAAAACATTGACCTCGGGGGGTGATGGTTGTTATACCCTTTTGTGTCACCAGCAAATCATTTAAGAAAAGCTATTTTGTGTAACAATTTAACTTCTTCGGGAGTTAAATCGCGCCATTGTCCGATTTGCAAAGTATCTAATTTAAGGTGAGCTATCTGAATTCGCACCAGACGTAAAGTTGGGAATCCTACAGATGCAGTCATCCGGCGAACTTGGCGGTTTTTTCCTTCAGTCAAAGTAATTTCCAGCCACGAAGTTGGTACATTTTTGCGGAACCTGATCGGCGGAATACGTTCGGGTAAAAGTGGTTCTTGCGACAAAAATTTTACCTTTGCCGGTTGGGTACGGTAATTTTTAATTATCACACCTTCTTCCAACTTACTTAAAGCAGTTACATCCGGAACTCGTTCCACCTGTACCCAATAAGTACGATGATGTCCAAAGCGAGGATGGCAAAGCCGATGTTGTAATTGTCCGTGATTTGTTAACAGTAATAACCCTTCACTATCAGAATCCAAACGTCCCACAGGATACACATCCGGAACAGAAATATAATCTTTAAGAGTACTTTGATTTGGCGTGTCTTTAGAAAACTGACTCAGCACCCCATAAGGTTTGTAAAAAAGAATATAACGATTAGGCATTGGTAGTTGGTAGTTGGTAGTTGGTAGTTGGGAATTGGGCATGGGGCATGGGGGATTGGGCATGGAAATGTGGAGAGGGGGAGAGAGGGGGTAGAGGGGGTAGAGGGGGGAGAGGGGGTAGAAAATTATTCACTTGCTACTCCTAACTCCTAACTCCTAACTCCTAACTCCTAACTCCTAACTCCTAACTCCTAACTCTTTGATAATTGATAATTGATAATTGTTAACCTATTTCTTCCGCTAGCAAAAAAAATGATAGTATATTTTCTCAATGCTAGGGGTGTCTGTTTTTAACAGGCTGAGATTAGACCCTTTGCACCTGAGTCCGGATAATACCGGCGGAGGGAAGCTGTTTATTGAGGAAACCGAATATGCGTACACAATGGGTTGCTAAGCGGCGCGGACAAGATAATGTTTCTCAGATGCATTATGCTCGTCAAGGTGTGATTACTGAAGAAATGCACTATGTCGCCGAGCGGGAAAATCTACCCGTAGAACTCATTCGCGACGAAGTGGCGCGGGGAAGAATGATTATCCCAGCGAATATTAATCATACCAATTTGGAACCAATGGCTATTGGCATTGCTTCCAAATGTAAGGTAAACGCTAATATTGGCGCTTCTCCAAACTCCAGCGATTTAAATGAAGAAGTAGATAAATTAAGATTAGCGGTTAAGTATGGCGCTGATACCGTAATGGATTTATCTACAGGTGGTGGAAATTTAGATCAAATTCGTACTGCCATTATCAACGCTTCACCCGTTCCCATCGGCACGGTACCTATTTATCAAGCTTTGGAAAGCGTCCACGGTAATATGGAAAATCTAACTGCTAATGATTTTCTTCACATTATCGAGAAGCACGCTCAACAAGGTGTGGACTACATGACTATCCATGCCGGAATTTTGATTGAACATTTACCTTTGGTAAAAAACCGAATTACGGGTATTGTATCTCGCGGTGGCGGTATTATTGCGCGATGGATGCTGCATCATCACAAGCAAAATCCGCTTTACACTCATTTTGAAGATATTATCGAGATTTTCAAAAAACACGATGTTTCTTTCAGCTTGGGCGATTCTTTGCGCCCTGGCTGTACCCATGATGCTTCCGATGATGCACAGTTAGCCGAACTTAAAACCCTCGGACAATTAACTCGCAAAGCTTGGCAACACGACGTACAGGTGATGGTAGAAGGTCCCGGACACGTGCCAATGGATCAAATCGAGTTTAACGTTAGGAAGCAAATGGAAGAATGTTCCGAAGCTCCTTTCTACGTTCTCGGACCTTTAGTTACCGATATTGCACCCGGTTACGACC
>JBCCLY010000220.1:0-6672 GCA_039026655.1 Cyanobacteria bacterium P01_C01_bin.38
TAATTGGTAATAGGTAAAAAAGATTAATTAACTCCTCACTCCTAACTCCTCACTCCTAACTATTAACAACTAACCACTAACAACTATCAACTATCAACTAACTATTATTAGTTATGACAAGACGCAAAATTATATTATTAACTATCAGCACAATTCTGTTGGCTATTATTAGTCTAGGGATAGGACAACTTTCTTATTCCTGGCTTCCTCCGCAGGCTGCTGCTGAATCTCTATTATTTGATGACTTATTCAGCTTTTTGGTAACTTTAGGAGCATTTATTTTTCTAGGAGTTGCCGGAGCGCTAACATATTCGATTATCTTCTATCGTGCCGGTAAGTACGATGTTAGCGATGGTCCTCATGTAGAGGGTAATATCACTCTGGAAGTGGTATGGACTGCAATTCCATTTGTATTAGTGATTTGGATCGGAGTTTATAGCTACCAAATCTACGACAAAATGTCTATTCTCGGTCCGATGGAACATCAGCATATGTCGATGGGGATGAAATCGGCTAATGCAGCGACAATTTCACAAATATCAGAAACACCTGAAGATTCCGAAAAAATCGAGGTAATATCAAAACAGTGGGCTTGGATTTTCAATTACCCCGAACAAAATATTAGCAGTACCGAATTACATTTACCTGTAAATCAAAGAGCTTATTTAACCCTGAAATCAGAAGATGTGATACATGGATTTTATATTCCTGCATTTCGGGTAAAGCAAGACGTTATTCCCAACGAAACAATCAACTTTGAATTTACTCCTATCAGGATAGGTAAATATAGACTGCGTGATTCTCAATATAGCGGTACTTATTTCGCAGCAATGCAGGCTAATGTAGTAGTTGAATCTCCAGAAAAATACAATCAGTGGTTAAAACAAGCATCGCGATCGCAACCAACTCCAGCATACAATCGAGCAATATCTGAATATAAAAGAAAATCAGACCATGCAATTGACACCAATTGGGCAACAATAAAACCCGCAGAACCTCCTATTGTTAACTATCACGATTAAATCAGTGAACAGTGAACAGTGAGCAGTGAGCAGTGAACAGTTTCCAATCATTTATTGTTCTTCGTTAATGGTTTATGGATAATTTAAAATCCAAAACCATCCGTTACCAAAAACCATCCGTTACCAAAAACCATCCCTCACCCAAAAATCATCCCTTACCAAAAACCATCCCTCACCCAAAAATCATCCGTTACAAAAAATCATCCCTCACCCAAAAACCATCCGTTACCAAAAATCATCCCTCACCCAAAAATCATCCGTTGCCAAAAATCATCCGTTGCCAAAAATCATCCGTTACTCAATAATCATCCGTTACCAAAAATTGAAATGACTAACACTCAATCTAAAAACACTGAGGTTGTACAAAAGCAACATCAACCTCAATCTCAACCGCAACATCAACCGCAACATCACCATCATCCACCGACAACTTGGAAAACCTATTTTACTTTTAGTACCGACCATAAAGTAATTGGTATTCAGTATATAGTAACGGCTTTCATATTCTTCCTTATTGGTGGAATATTAGCCATGATAATCAGGGGTGAATTAATGACTCCTGAGTCTGATTTAGTCGATCGCACCGTTTACAATTCAATGTTTACGATGCACGGAACGTTAATGCTATTTATGTGGACGTTCCCTATACTAGCTGGCTTAGCAAACTATCTCGTACCTTTGCAAATAGGCGCTAAAGATATGGCATTTCCCCGATTAAATGCCTTAGCCTTTTGGATGGTTCCGGTATTCGGAATTATACTTATGGGCAGTTTCTTTGTTCCCGGTGGTTCTGCACAAGCTGGCTGGTGGTCTTATCCACCTGTAAGTACCCAAAACCCTACTGGTAACTTGGTTAACGGACAGTTTCTTTGGTTACTGGCTGTGGCTGTATCTGGCGTTTCATCTATTTTGGGTGCGGTTAATATTGTCACCACGATTTTCAAAATGAGAGCGCCGGGAATGGGCTTTTTCAAAATGCCTGCTTATGTATGGACAGTATTAAGCGCTCAGATTATCCAATTATTTGGACTACCTGCATTAACTGCGGGTGCTGTAATGCTGCTGCTCGATTTAACAGTAGGTACCAGTTTTTTCGATCCCGTTCAAGGTGGTAATCCAGTACTATACCAACACTTTTTCTGGTTTTACTCTCACCCTGCGGTATACGTAATTATACTACCTATATTCGGCATTTTCTCTGAAATTTTTCCTGTTTATGCTCGCAAACCTTTATTTGGTTACAAAGTCGTTGCTGTTTCATCTTTAATTATTACTGGATTGAGCGCTGTGGTTTGGGTTCACCATATGTTTGCTAGCGGCACTCCCGGCTGGATGCGGATGCTGTTTATGTTCTCTACAATGTTGATTTCAGTACCCACAGGAATTAAAGTATTTGCTTGGGTAGGAACAATTTGGGGTGGTAAATTACGTTTAGACACACCAATGTTATTCGCATTGGGTGGATTAGTAATGTTTGTATTTGCTGGCATTACTGGTATCATGCTTTCCTCAGTTCCCATCGACATTCATGTTAATAATACTTACTTCGTCGTCGGACACTTCCACTATGTGATTTACGGTGCGGTAGTGATGGGTATCTATGCAGCCATCTATCACTGGTTCCCTAAAATGACAGGAAAGATGTATTACGAAGGTTTAGGAAAACTACACTTCTGGTTAACCTTCATCGGTGCTAATCTAAACTTCTTCCCCATGCACCCATTAGGATTGCAAGGAATGCCCCGTCGAGTTGCTTCCTACGATCCAGAATACTTAGGTTGGAATGTGGTTGCGAGTATCGGCGCATTTCTTTTAGGAATGTCTACACTACCCTTTTTACTAAACGTTATTAGCTCTTGGATTGACGGTAAAAAAGCAACAGACAATCCTTGGCGTGCAATTGGTTTGGAATGGTTAGTATCCTCACCACCACCCGTAGAAAACTTTGAAAAGCAACTTCCCATTGTACTTGAAGAGCCATACGGTTACGGTAAATCCAAACCAGAAGATTTAGTTGCAAATGCATCTGAATTGAATTAATTAAAAATTGAAAATTGGTAGTTGGTAGTTGGGGATTGGGCATGGGGCATTGGGGATTGTATTAAATACGCATTGGGCATTAGGGATTGTATTAAATATGCAATGAAGCAACAAGGGAGCAAGATGCTCCCACTACAGTTATTTCTATAATTCCTAACTCCTAATTCCTAACTCCTAACTCCTAATTCCTAACTCCTAACTCCTAACTCCTAACTCCTAACCTTTAACCTTTAACCTTAATGTCATGAGTACTACAGACGGCAAAACAATACAGTTAGAACATGAAAATACATTCGATGAATTAGAGTTAATTAATCATCAAAGTGCGACTCACGAACACGATGAAGAAGGCAACAGTATGTTTGGCTTCATCGCATTTCTGTTGTCGGAAAGCGTTATTTTCTTAAGTTTTTTCGCAGGATATATAGTTTACAAAACAACAACAATTGATTGGCTGCCACCGGGAGTTGCAGGGCTAGAAGTTAAAGAGCCAGCAATAAATACAGTCATTCTAGTTTCTAGTAGCTTCACTATTTACTTAGCAGAAAAGGCATTGAAAAACCATAATATTTGGGGTTTTCGCCTATTTTGGCTATTAACAATGGCAATGGGAAGCTACTTCCTTTATGGACAAGCAGTTGAATGGGGTGGTTTAGAATTTGGCTTTACATCTGGTGTATTCGGTGGAATGTTTTATTTATTAACTGGTTTCCACGGCTTACACGTTTTTACAGGTGTTGTATTGCAGCTAAATATGTTAATTCGTTCCTTCATTCCAGGTAATTACGAAAACGGTCATTATGGTGTAGATGCAACTTCCTTATTTTGGCACTTTGTTGACGTAATTTGGATTGTTTTATTTGTGCTTCTTTATCTTTGGCAATGAAAAGGGAGTAGGGAGTAGGGAGTAGGGAATAGGGAATAGGGAATAGGGAATAGGGAATCGTTAAAGAAGAAGTTGTTAGTTATTAATTACCAACTACTAATTTTTACTCAAGTGTTTTGGCGCTAAAGCGCAACTACGAACCAACTAATAATTAACAATTAAAAATGATTATTGACGACCAACATTATGATGTAATTATTATCGGTACTGGTGCTGGTGGAGGAACTTTGGCGCGTAAATTGGCACCTACCGGAAAGAAGATTCTTGTTTTGGAGCAAGGAGATTTTTTGGACAAAGGAAGTTCGCAGTTAGTTGATGTGGAGGTGTTTAAGGAAGAGCGTTTTCATGCACCGGAACAATGGTATGAAGAGCCTGGTGATACTTTTTCTCCTCAAACTAGTTATTCGGTTGGTGGTAATACCAAAATTTATAGTGGTGTATTACAACGATTGCGGGAAAAGGATTTTGAAAAGGTTCAGCATCAAGATGGTATCTCCCCGGAATGGGAAGTTAAATATAAGGATTTTGAACCTTATTATACTGAAGCTGAAAAACTCTATCAAGTTCACGGGCATTCTGGCAACGATTTGACCGAACCCTGTCGTAGCGAAGATTTTCCGTTACAGCCTGTTGATAGCGAACCTCAAATTGAAGATATTTGTACTCGCATTTCCAAACAAGGTTTAAATCCGGCATACCTTCCTATAGGAGTTGGCGATCGAGGAAGAACTGATTCCGAAGATACGGGTATTTCTCCTACTATAAAAAAGTCCGATAATGTTACGTTGAAAACAGGAGCAAAAGTAGTACGTTTAATCACGAATACTTCAGGAAAAGAAGTTAAAGCTGTAGAAGCGAATATTGGCGATCGCCCTTATTTGTTTGTAGGAAATATTATCGTACTTTCCTGCGGTGCAATTAATTCGGCTGCATTATTATTACGTTCTGCTAACAAAAAACATCCTGAAGGACTAGCGAATAGTTCCGATTTGGTGGGACGTAATTTAATGAAACAGTTGATGACGGTATTAGTACAAATTACTAACACCCCCAACTCTGGATTATTTCAAAGAACTCGCTATATTAATGATTTCTATTGGGGTGATGAAAATTTTCCTTACCCAATGGGGCATATTCAAAACTCTGGCGGTATTCTTCAAGATGTAATTTTTGCCGAATCACCACCAATTTTATCCGCTGCTGCTAAATTAATGCCGGGATTTGGTTTAAAACAATTAGCAAAACGTTCTATCGGCTGGTGGTTGCAAACAGAAGATTTACCATCACCTAAAAACCGCGTTTGCGTAAAAGGTGACAAACTATATTTAGATTATACTGCTAATAACATCGAAGCTCACGACCGTTTAATTTATCGTTGGATTGATGTACTTAACTCCATAGAAGGCAAACAAAAGATTTATCCTCGCGGCAAAGCACCAATACAAGTAGTTGCTCATCAAAGCGGTACCTGTCGTTTTGGAGAAGATACCAGAACTTCGGTTCTCGATCTCAACTGCCGCACTCACGATATAGATAATCTCTACGTTGTTGATAGCAGTTTCTTTCCTTCCATCTCTGCAACCAGCCCCGCTTTAACTGTTATTGCTAACGCTTTGCGAGTTGGAGAGCATTTGATTGATAGATTACGATAAATGTTGTAGAGACGTAGCAGTGCTACGTCTCCCGACGATTGCGGGCAAAACGAACTCTTGATCATTTATGACTGCTAATAATCTATTTCATTAATTTTTAATAAATTCGTAGTAAGCGATTTATCGCTCAGATTTAGGACTAAGTAAGTCGGCATAAATAAACATAACTATGTCACAAAATGTAAATTAGCTTAAAAACCTTGCTCTTACTGCCTACTCCCTACTCCCTACTCCCTACTCCCTCGTCATAATTACAATTTTCAACGCTAACCTACTTAAAGTCCCAACTACGTTAGTGAAACGTGTCCGATAGGACATACCCATCAAAATGACTCATCCGTACAAAGGGATGCTAAAAAAATAGTAAAAAAAGGGAAAAGGGAATAGGGAACAGGGAATAAAAAATAGTATTTATTCTTCAAATCTATTAATAAAGCGGCGTTCACAGCGCACAGTAAGGGTTTCAAGTAAGTTGATTATATTTTTAGCATACTATGTGCTGAAGAACCATCAAAATTTAATTTTAAAAGGTTTGCATAAAGGATTTTAGTCCTTGTGCAAACCTTTTGTTATTTTTACTGCATAAGATTTCAATAGAATTTTGATATTTTTGTAATCCCAGCGACATTTTAAACTGAGCCATATTAAATACTTCTAAACATTAAGGTTTATATTATTAAAATCAAACCAAAATTACCGTTTTCATTATTAGGTGTTTTCTTTTTTGTCATAATATTAACTCTTCTGTAAAACACGTAATTATACGTATTATAAAATACTTATTTTTTTAAGTAAAAAAACTATTATTTATTAAGTAATTTAGCAATATATTTCAAATATCTGAAATGCGCCTTTGCAGTCAAATAATTATTGTTCGGGGTATAAAAATACTGCATTTAGGCTGAGTTTCAGAAAAATGAAAACTAAATAATCGTTAATTAGATTTTAATCCGAAATGATACTTCTGTGAAAAAATAAAGGGGATATAATGACTGGCGAAAAAGAGAATAAGAAATTCCTTCTCGAACAAATGCTGGAGGTTGAAAAGCAGATACAACAAGCAATCTCAGAA
>JBCCLY010000221.1:0-6639 GCA_039026655.1 Cyanobacteria bacterium P01_C01_bin.38
AATAAGATTTGCACCGAATATAAATATATTTGAGATATTGGCGCTTTGCTACATAGAGTGCGAAGATTGTAATCTGTGGCAGGTGAAGATATTTAGTTTTTTAAAGCTTTTCAACCCCAACTGCTCACGCTACAATACACGTTCCCTATGCAAAGAAATTCTTCTAAACAGGTTGAGGATTTGCAATTGCAACCAGACTCAATCGATAAAAACGTTGAAATTGACCAAGATTCTTTGGAAATATCGCTTCCATCGAATAATTATGGTGCGGCAATACCCAATGGTAATAACAGAGCAGGTTCTCGTGCTAGTACCTTAGCTGCTCAGAAATCAGAACAATTATTAAAAACGCTCAAAGCACACAAACACGAGCGTCAAATAATCATCTTACAAGATTTCCCCGATCCCGATGCTCTTTCTTCAGCTTGGACATACCAGTTGATTGCCGAGCAATACGATATTAAGTGCGATATCACTTATGCAGGAACTCTTTCCCATCAAGAAAACATTGCTTTAGTAAAGCTTACGAGTCTACCGGCAATTCGTACCCCCTTGCAAAGTTTCAAAAACCGTGACTTATCGTCATATCAAGGCTACGTACTAGTTGATAATCAAGGTACTACCTCTACTCTGGTTAACGAAGTTCAAGAAGCAGAAATTCCGTTAATAGCAATCGTCGATCACCACAACTTACAAGGTGAGTTGAAGTCAGAATTTGCTGACATACGTCCAGGGGTAAGGGCAACGGCAACAATTTTTACTCAGTATCTACAAGCAGGATTGTTGCAGTTAGATAGCAGCATGAGCGAACACGTTAACTGTGCCACAGCGCTAATGCACGGCTTGCATTCAGATACAAATCGACTGATGCAGGCTAAAGAAGAAGACTTCATGGCAGCTGCTTATCTAAGCCGATTTTATGATGGTCAGTTGCTTAATACTATACTGCGAGCCACTCGTTCTAAGCGAGTAATGGACGTGATTGAACGTTCATTGAGAAATCGTATCGTGCAAAATAATTTTTCCATTGCTGGTGTAGGTTACTTACGCTACGACGATAGAGACGCAATTCCTCAAGCTGCTGATTTTTTGGTCACAGAAGATAACGTTCACACCGCAGTTGTTTACGGTATAGTTCACGATGAAGACGAAGAAGAATTAGAAGTAGTGATAGGTTCTTTAAGAACTAATAAATTAACTTTAGATCCCGATGAATTTATCAAAGAAGCTTTTGGGCAAGATAGTACGGGACGCTTTTTTGGTGGTGGACGTACTAGTGCTGGTGGCTTTGAAATTCCGATGGGATTTTTATCTGGAAGCAACGAAAACTCACCCTATGCCAAAATGAAATGGGAAGTTTACGATGCTCAAATTAAGCAGAAGTTGTTGAAATTAGTCAATCCCAAAGATAATCTCATATCATCTGATGATGAATAGTTGTTGGTTGTTAGTCGTTAGTGGTTATTAGTTAGTAGTTAGTTGCTAGTTGTCAGAAATATGATTATCAATTATTCTTATTAATCTAATTAATCCAAAATCTAGAATCTAAAATCTAAAATCTAAAATCTAAAATAGATTAATTGTGGAACTATATTTTATTCGTCATGGTATCGCTGAAGAAGCTACCAGCGAAATCAAAGATGAGCAACGAAGTCTCACCGAACAGGGGCGAAAAAAAACGCAAAAAGTTGCTCAACGTTTAAAAGACTTAGAATTAAGTTTTAGATTAGTTGCAACGAGTCCCTTAGTAAGAGCGCAACAAACGGCAGAAATATTAATTTCTACAGGACTAAGTTCGCAATTGGAACAATGTTCTTATCTTACTCCTGGTGGTAGAATAGAAGATTGGGTTGAAAAATGGTTGAACAATCAAGATTATCTGCCTTCAACTCGTTTGGCATTAGTCGGACATCAGCCTTGTCTAAGCAATTGGGCTGAAATATTAATTTGGGGGGAAGCTAAAAACAGCTTGGTACTAAAAAAAGCAGGTATCATTGGAATAGAAATTCCTTCTATCGTCCCTATTATTGGTCGCTGTCAAATGTTTTGGTTGACACCACCTAGATACTTGCTTTGACAACTATCCAACTTTTTATTCCAGGCATTTTGTAATTAAGGATACTGTTGTGACGGTAAAACTTTCTGGTAAGTTAACTCTATAAAATCTTTCAAACATTCGTATGGTATTGCCATGATGGTTTGCGAATTTAAGCCCGGATTGGATGGTGTTCCCGCAGCTCAATCCAGTATTAGCAATGTTGACGGGCAAAAGGGAATACTAGAATATCGTGGCATCCGAATTGAAGAACTAGCAAAGAAGAGTACTTTCTTAGAGACTGCTTATCTGCTGATTTGGGGCGAACTCCCGTCAAAAGAAGAATTAGCATTGTTTGAACACGAAGTTCATCAAAATAGAAGGATAAAATACCGTATTCGGGACATGATGAAGTGTTTTCCTGAAAGCGGTCATCCAATGGATGTTTTACAAGCTTCAGCAGCAGCATTGGGTTTGTTTTATTCGCGGCGCGATTTAAATAATCCGGTTTATATCAGAAATGCCGTTGTTCGTTTGTTGGCAAGCATTCCTACAATGGTGGCAGCTTTTGAATTAATGAGACGAGGCGACGATCCCGTGCGTCCTCATGATGATTTAAACTACGCTGCTAACTTTTTGTATATGCTGCATGAGGAAAAACCAGATCCTATAGCGGCACGGATATTTGATGTTTGCTTGATACTTCATGCCGAACACACGATGAATGCTTCAACTTTTAGCGCTAGAGTAACAGCTTCAACTCTTACCGATCCTTACGCAGTAGTCGCAAGTGCAGTAGGAACTTTAGGAGGACCTTTGCATGGTGGTGCTAACGAAGAAGTAATTCGGATGCTAGAAGAAATTGGTTCTACAAAAAATGTTCGTCCCTATGTTTTAGATTGCATTCAGCGAAAAGCTAAAATCATGGGTTTCGGTCATCGCGTCTACAAAGTAAAAGATCCGCGTGCAAAAATTTTGCAAAACTTAGCAGAAGAACTATTTGCTAAAGTTGGGTATGACAAGTACTATGACATTGCCCAAGAAATGGAACGAGTAGTAGAAGAAAAACTTGGGCAAAAAGGAATTTATGCTAACGTTGACTTCTACTCTGGGCTAGTTTATCGAAAATTAGGAATTTCCACAGACTTTTTTACGCCAGTATTTGCGATGGCTCGTGTTGCTGGTTGGTTAGCGCATTGGAAAGAGCAATTAGTACAAAACCGAATTTTCCGTCCCAGCCAGGTTTACAACGGTCGCCACAACGTTGATTACGTGCATATAACCGAACGGCATTAAATCGGGAGTTAGGAGTTAGGAGTTAAGAGTTAGTAGTTGGGAGTTAGGAGTTAGGAGTTAGGAGTTGGGAGTTAGGAGTTAAGAGTTAGGAGTTAGGAGTTAAAAATTATTTATCTCCTTGTCCCCTTGTCCCCTTGTCCACTTGCCCCCTTATCTCCCCCTTACGGGTTGCGCCAGTCGCTCATGGGGGAAACCCCCAAGACCGCGCTGGCTTACCATCTCCCTATGCTTCTTACGAGAATTTTTTATCCGTAAGATAAGCAGAACCTTTCGCTTAGGTGAGATACCAGCAAGCCTTAGAGCGATATACTAGGCATGGTTATCGCAAAAAATCTTAAATTTTGCCTTTTTGAGGTAAAGATACTGCTGGGTTACTTTACAGTTATTAATAAGTTTAAATAGTTGTAAACAACCAGCAAGAAATGAATTTTGAAGGGTTCAATGTAGCGTTTATTACTTAGATCGTTGACTGATTAACAAGCGCGAGAAGTGCAGAATTAAGCAAGGCAGTTGGCACTGCCTGTTTCTCACCAGTTGAATTCGGGTAAGGAATTTTAATGTTAAAGGTTTGAGTGTATCCGATCGCCGTTAGATATTACTCAAGCAATAAATCTTGTAATACAGGTTTACTGCTTCTTGGTTTATAGCATTCAAAACCAACCCCTTTCACAGAAATTAAAATTCCACATATTGTTTTCCGTACTAGTCCAGAGACGCTGAGTTTCCCATATACCGCGAGTTTTTATGAATTCAGGAATTGATCTGCAAGGAACTTTTATTCAAAGCTTAATAGATTTGGGTCTGCCTGCGGGTACGGCTAAAGCTATTTGGATGCCCTTGCCTATGGTTTTAATGCTCATTGGTGCCACAGTAGGGGTGCTAGTGTGTGTTTGGCAAGAGCGAAAAATTTCAGCAGCAGCCCAGCAGCGGATTGGGCCAGAATTTATCGGCCCTTTGGGTTTGCTCGCACCAGTTGCGGATGGTCTAAAGTTGGTATTTAAAGAAGATATAATACCAGCAAAGTCTGATCCCTGGTTATTTACGCTTGGTCCAATAATTGTTGTGCTGCCAGTATTTCTGTCTTATTTAATTGTTCCATTTGGACAGAATTTATTAATAACCAATGTGGGAATGGGAGTTTTCTTATGGATTGCTCTTTCTTCCATTCAGCCGATTGGCTTATTAATGGCTGGCTACGCATCAAATAACAAATATGCTCTCTTAGGAGGGTTGCGAGCTGCTGCACAATCGATTAGCTATGAAATTCCTTTGGCGCTGGCTGTATTGGCTGTTGTGATGATGTCGAATAGCCTCAGCACCATTGATATTGTTAATCAACAGTCGGGTTACGGTATTTTGGGCTGGAACATTTGGCGACAACCTGCTGGTTTCGTTATCTTCTGGATAGCGGCTCTAGCAGAATGCGAACGTATGCCTTTTGACTTACCAGAAGCAGAAGAGGAACTGGTAGCAGGTTATCAAACCGAATATTCCGGCATGAAATTCGCTTTGTTTTACCTAAGTTCCTACATCAATTTAGTACTATCAGCTTTAATAGTATCAGTCTTATATCTTGGTGGTTGGATTTTTCCAATTCCCTTAGACATGATTGCAGGTTGGTTAGGAGTGAGTGAATCTAACTCAGTCTTGCAGGTAGTCACGGCTTCATTAGGCATCACAATGACCGTACTCAAAGCCTACTTCTTGGTATTTATAGCAATTTTGTTACGCTGGACAGTACCAAGAGTTCGGATTGACCAACTATTAGATTTAGGTTGGAAATTTCTACTACCCATCGGTTTAGTTAATTTGCTGTTAACCGCAGCATTAAAATTAGCTTTTCCCTTCGCCTTTGGTGGATGAATCAGAAGTTATGAGTTGTGAGTTATGAGTTATGAGTTGTGAGTTGTGAATTATAAGTGAAAAAATATTTCTTAATTCCTAACTCCTAACTCCTCACTCCTAACTTTATTTATGTATAAGGAGAGAGACACAATGTTGAAGTTCCTCAAGCAAGTAGTTGATTACAGTAAAGAAACTTGGGAAGCTACCCGCTATATTGGGCAAGGTTTGGCCGTTACCTTCGACCATATGCAGCGTCGTCCAGTTACGGTACAGTATCCTTACGAAAAATTAATTCCTAGCGAACGCTTTCGCGGTAGAATTCATTTCGAGTTTGACAAGTGTATTGCCTGTGAGGTTTGCGTTCGGGTATGTCCGATAAACTTACCCGTAGTGGACTGGGAATTTAATAAAGCTAGCAAAAAGAAAAAGCTTAATCATTACAGTATTGATTTCGGAGTTTGTATATTCTGCGGTAATTGTGTAGAGTATTGTCCGACAAACTGTTTATCGATGACGGAAGACTACGAACTTTCTACATATGACCGTCATGAATTAAATTACGATAACGTTGCTCTAGGTCGGCTGCCTTATAAAGTTACAAACGACCCAATGGTAACACCGTTGCGCGAATTAATTTACCTCCCCGAAGGCGTAATGGAACCTCACGATGTACCATTAGATGCACCTCGTGCGGCTGCTTTCCCACAAGACTTAGTAGAAGAAAAAGAAGAAGAAGCAAAAAGTTAAAAGTTAGGAGTTAGGAGTTAGGAGTTAGGAGTTAGGAGTTAGGAGTTAGGAATTAGGAGTTAGGAATTAGGAGTTAGGAATTAGGAGTTAGGAATTAATTAGAAAAGACTAGCAACCAACAACCAACAACTAACAACCAACAACTAACAACCAACAACTAACAACCAACAACTAACAACTAACAACCAACAACTAACAACCAACAACCAACAACTAACAACCAACAACCAACAACCAACAATCAACAACAAAGGATAAAAAAAGTGGATTTAGCGGGTGGAATACAGGTAGTTTCGTTTGTCATACTGGCAGCGATGATGATTGGAGCAGCGCTGGGAGTTGTGCTGTTTAGCAATATTGTTTACTCAGCCTTTATGCTAGCGGGTGTATTTGTTAGTATTGCAGGATTGTATCTATTGCTTAATGCTGACTTTGTAGCAGCAGCCCAATTGTTAGTTTATGTTGGGGCAATAAACGTATTGATTTTGTTTGCCATTATGTTGGTAAACAAGCAAGAAAATTTTGTACCTTTGCCAAATGCTTGGGTCAGAAAAGCCTTAACAGGATTAGTTAGTTTAGGATTGTTTGCACTTCTAAGTACAATGGTTTTAGCAACTCCTTGGAGCATTTCTACTGCAACTCCGGTGGAAAATTCTATAGTTAGAATTGGCGAGCATTTCTTTACAGACTTCTTGCTACCTTTTGAATTAGCTTCT
>JBCCLY010000222.1:0-6578 GCA_039026655.1 Cyanobacteria bacterium P01_C01_bin.38
ACTACTCCTGATTTTTCAACTCTCGTCGCGCTAATTTAGCATAAGTTTTCACAGTTTCATAAGGCATCTCCAAATCGCTGGCTATAACTTGTAAAGACTCTCCCATTTCCCGTCTTGCTAAAATTGTCGCCCATTTTGCGGCAATCTCGCTGGCTCTTTCTCCTCCGGTGCGCTTGCGCTGTGCTTTAAAAATTTCGGTTAAATCTTCGATGCGTTTGGCTAATAAGTTTTCAACTTCGGGAATATCTTGTACAATTTTTGATGACCATCCCAATCGAGTTTGTCCTAATCCAAATGTGGTTTTATGCCCGGTGCCGCAATAGGGTGCGAGTTTGCCTAAAGCGTAAAATAATTTTTGATATTCTGGGTTTTTGGCTGCTTCTTTAGTTAAACTCAATTCAATTGCACCAGTAAAACCCGTCACCGCACCTTTTTTACCAGCTAAAACTTTATCGGTTGAGATTTGACAGCGATTTACCAATACACATTCATCTACCCAAGCCAAAAAATCATCTTGTTCAAAAGTTATACCAGAAAAATTATTCCAGCGTCGCAGGTAGCTATGAAAAATATTTGTAGGTAATGGTAAAGGAAAATGATGCCCTTTGCGACGAAAGCTAGTAGGGCTAATAAAATTTAAAGTGACATTTTTGCTATTTTCTGAGTTTAGCAGTTGAGCGTAAGTTGTGGGAGCGTGAACAATATTGCAAGCATTAATTTTTAATTTTGCAGTGCGTAAATCGATTGTAGAAGGCATTTTTTTTATCCATTGTGCAATCCACTTCTGTACTGGATGGGATAAAGCAGTCAGATACCAGCGATACTTATTATTCGTGAAAACTTGAATTTGTCTACCGCTACTAATCATCTCTCCATTTAAAGCAGAGATAGTAAAAGGTTTTTCTGATTCCCCATCATGGAGATAAGCAGAAAATTCTGAGTCAGTTTGTCGCACCTGATTCAAAAACCAAGCATGGAGTCCAATAGTATATTGTGGGAAAAGATAACTATCTTTTTCAGGAATTAACTCGAATTCTAAGCCAACTAACTCAGTTGTTTGATTCCCGATTAAATTAGATGAAGAACTTCTCGATCTTTTGCGAGTACGTCGGAGCATATAAATATTTGATTTATGTAATTGATATTTGTTATTTTATATTTTTTATTCCCCTTGAGGGGATTTATTCAGTAGATGGTTAAGAATTGTCACTCAAATTCACATTAAGGAAAGTGAGTATAATCGATCGGTTTGGCTCTACGTGGCGGCTTTAGCCCTTCCAATCAACGACTAAAGTCCTCACTACAAACCAAATATTCTGATATCTTGCACCATTCGCAATAGCCCAAAGAAACCCGGTTTCTGTTCGTGAAAACACTATTCCGCAGGTTATTTGACGGACAAGAAACCGGGTTTCTGACACTGGTGCAAGATGTGAGTATTACTTATTTTCTCATCAAAAACTGCATACCACCCACAGTAGCTAGCGATGTGTCCCATATAACGGGTGAAGGTAAGCAGGGGGAGCAGGGGAAGCGGAGGTAGCAGGGGGAGAAGAAGTTTTTTGTTTTCACGCTACACCCATCAAAACGGTCCAGGGCAGACCACTAGAGATATACATAATTAGACGGCTAAAGAAGCATCTTGTTATACTTGACACTCGCAGACAATATTGTATAACTCATTACTCAACCGAAAAATGAATCGCAAACGAACTATATCCGGTATTCTTCTCGCTAGCAGCATTTTGGTTTTAACCAATATGTTGCCAACGAAAGCAAATTTTCAACTCAATTCTACAGTTTCTGCTCAAACCACAGAAACACAAACGGATAATCAATTATTCTACATTTATAAAGGAACTAGAATTCCTCTAACTCAGCAAAAAGATGTTGTTGCTGTTGAATTCAAGGCTTTACCTAAAACTCGTACTCGCGGCGTTAATCCTCTTTATCTTCAATTAGAAAAAGATTTACAAACAGGTACTCGCACTCGTGGTGGAAGTAATTCTCAAGTAATTGTTCAACCTTTAGGTGAAAATCACGCCGTTATCACTTTACCTCGTAATGGCAGTACAGATATTCAGAAAAAGATTGAAAATAAAAGTTACGTCAAGGCTTCTTTACCTGTTTTGAGCCGCGCTAACAGTCAAGAAACAATTGTTTTACCCAACGAAATTGTTGTTAATTTTAAGCCAAATATTAACAATTACGAGAAAGAATCTATTCTCAAACAAAATAATTTAGAAATTGTTCGCCCTCTGCGTTTCTTCCCCAATCTTTATATAGTAAAATCAACTACTGCTTCTGGGACTAGCGTATTAAATGTTGCTAATCAACTCAATCAAGTTAGAGGTGTGAATTCTGCTGCACCGAATTTCTTACAATCTATTTCTAACTCTATCGATATAGATAATGAAAATCGGGATATGGGTTTAAATACTCAGTCAGCTAAGAAACAACCCGAAGTTGCAAATAGCCCAAATACGACTACAGATTATTTAGGTTTGCAGTGGCATTTAAATAGTTTACCTCTCAAACAATGCTTGCAAAAAGACGATAGCTTTGATTCAGTGCAAAACTGTTTACAAAAACAAACGGCGAAGAATAAACAATTATCTTTAGCAAAATCAACATCATCTCGTAGTGATTTACGAGTTACCGAAGCTTGGAAAAATAGTAATGGTGGAAAAGGTGTAGTTGTCGCGGTAATCGACAGTCTGATTCAATGGAATCATCCGGATTTAAAAGATAATTTATATAAGGTAGAGGCTGCCGATAGATGCCCCCAAGAAGATTACGGGTGGGACTTTTCGGAACCGAGCAATGATAAAGAACCTTGTGCAATTGGCGATTCTGATACCCGCATGAGTCCTTTAGAACTTAATATTCTTAGAAGGAAGTTACATCATACATTTAAATTATCTGACAAACAATTAATCAAACGATATGTACACCCATCAAGGTTAGAGCAAATAAATTCTTCAGCATCAGAAAAAAGAATAGCCTCACGATTACGTCGGATGATTCGTTCTCAAGTTGGTGGCGAATTTCACGGTACTATGGTTAGTGGAGTTATCGCGGCTAAACCTCAAAATCAAATAGGTATGTGGGGAGTTGCACCCAACGCGAAGATTTTACCAGTGCGGGTATTTGGATTAAATGGAAGTATTTCTAATTCCGCAGTTATTGAAGCCGTTGGTTATGCAGCTAACCGTGGTGCTGATGTAATTAATTTGAGCTTGGGTGGAAAGCTACCAACTGATTTAGAGCAATTAGCATTTAGTCAAATATTAGAGCAACATCCTAAGTTAGTTATAGTTGCTTCCTCCGGTAATTCTAATTATGCCGAGGTTGGTTATCCTTCTGGGTATGATGGAGTATTGTCTGTTGGCGCTAGTAACTTGTTTGGCGATCGCGCTTACTATAGCAACTACGGTAAAGGATTAGATGTAGTCGCTCCTGGTGGAGATTTAAGTACATCAGCACAATTGTGGGGAGGAATTCCCACCACAGGGGGAACCTGGATGGATATATTTTGGAGGGGTTTAGCTTTTCCCAAATCCCGCTGGTCTAATACGGTTGATTTTAAAGGAAAATATTGGTGGACTCAAGGTACTTCTTTTTCTTCTCCAGCAGTTGCGGGAGTAGTAGCCTTGATGAAGGGTGAAGACAAAGGAAAATTGAATCGCGTACAGTTAATTGATATTCTCAAATCAACTGCTGGTTATCAAGGTTTGAACGTTACTAAAGAAGAACAAAAACGATATCGCACTTTAGTTGATAATCGTAAAATTCCTAACTCGGTGACAGATAAACAGTTTTTCTTCGGAAGCGGATTGATAAATGCAGATGCAGCAGTTAGGGCTGTGAAGAAATAATTATCAGTTCTACGTGCCGGTTTTAAGCCTTGGATTTAAGATTAAAGTCGGCACTTAGAACCTATAGTTAACATTCCACTCAACCGAAACGTTCTAATAACTCTTCACGAGATAATTGCAGCAACAAAGGAGTAAATTCTTCAGCTGGTAGAGATAATAATGGTTCTATGATTGTTGATAATTGTTCATCCAACGAACCAAAACGAATTTTAAGCAAATTTTCTACTACCTTTCTTTGTCCTAAAATTTCTCCTTTTCTTTCTCCCTTGATTTCTCCCCGTTGCTCGGCTTCTTCTAACCTTTGTGTATAAAGTGGTGATAATCGCATAATTAATTCCCTATCCTCCTCATCTATATTTTGACTTATTTCTAAAGTTGTTTTTAAGCTATATAACAACTCTAACGCTCTGGTACGTAATTGTTCATTTTTTGGAAGTGCTTCTAGTTCGTCAATTGCCGTATTTTGCACTCTTCCTTTACCCAAAATTCTTAACCACAGCGTTTCTCTGGTTTTGGGTAGCTGATGAATTGCGACTATCGCTGTACGTAAATATCTGGGTAAAAAATAAATTCCATTTCCCCAGTTGTCTTCATCACTAACGGCTGCGAATCCTTCAAGTACAGATTGCGAAGCTGTGGGAGACAAAATCCATAACATCGGTAAACTATTTTCTCTTAGCTTTTGTTTATCCCTTTTAGCGTTGCGCTCATATTCACCCCGAATCTCTAATAATTTTAACAAGCAACTACAGATTTCTGTTGGACTTGCAGCGTTGCGGAAAGGTTCTAGAATTGCGGGTGTTGCAGTAAATCTTCCTAATAAACCCAAACGAGATACTTCTATTGTATCTATCGATTCGTTAGGAGAAAACCAAACATCAACTTCTCTAACTTCCCCCGCAACTTCGCGAGCAATTTGTACAGATCCCAAGGGTTGTAATAATTCCTCTAAATAATTTTTTGAAAATTGATCATAAGGAAATCTCGTCAATCGTCTGTATCCTCAACTTCTTTAAAGATTAGTTCAATATCTTGTGAACAATGAATAATACGTACAATCTCAACGCCTTCATCTATAATTCGGTAAAAAATTAGATAACTTCCAACAGAGAAACTCCGAAGGTAAACAGCTAAGTCTTCACGTTGCTGTCCCATCTGTGGAAATTTAGCAAGTCTGGCAAACTTTTCCCGTAGCTTGTCAAAAAGGTTATCGGCAGCCCTGGTATTATTTTGGGCAATGTAGTTCCAGATATCTTCCAAATCTTGTGCTGCACCCGTAGAAATCTTAAATCGACTCATAGAGTGTTATCTCGTTCCAACTTTTTACGTCCTCGTGTTTTGATGTCTTCAAAAAAAGTTGCCAGAGATTCTTCGTCGTATTCAGTATATTCGCCCCCTTCAAGCTGCTCAATTCCAACGGCTATTTCACGTCGTAACGTTTCAAGCTTGAGGGTTTTGAGTTCTGACTCGACACGTTCAAGCCGATCGATCGTATCTTGAAACGCTTGCGCCTCTTGAACTACAACCTCAGCTTTGCCATTAACCGTTAAAACAAGTGGAGATTTTGTAGTTTTAATCTGCTCTACGTAATCTTTAGCGTTTCGTTTAAAGTCGGTAAGAGTTTGAATATTTCCCAGACTAATTTTAATTGACATAGCATTTAATAAAGTGTTTATGAAGCATTTTATTAGATGCTACATCGGTATATGAGTTATTGTCAAGGTATTCTCAAGCTTATAGGACTTAGGCAGTGAAATAGAGAATAGGGTTGGGGGGAACAGGAAGTAGGTTATTACAGCCATTTTATATATCTTAGATTTGCCAATCTTCGTTGTACATCCAACCAATCATTGAATAACTTTTTAGTTTCTGGATTGTCTTCTAACTGAGCGTGTAATATTTGTAGCGTGTCAGTCATCGCATCTAAAATCCGTCCTTTGCGACGGAGTACCGTAGTTAAAGCTTTTAAATACTCTATCTAGAGCAATCATGTTTTAAATAATTAAGTAATAATACGTGCGTAAAAATATTATTAGTATCGCAATTTTTTATATTTAAATTTAAGATAATTTAGCGAGCATTTAAGGTTGTTTTTTGACGAATATAGGATTACTATTTGATTTTTGAAACATACGTAGGGGAGGCAGTTTGCGGTGTAGATTCTCTTCCCGCAAAACTGCCGTTGTGTTGTCGCGAAGCGCAACGCACCATTATATAAAGGTTTTGGTGCGTTAGACTAGCGTCGTAACGCAACGGCAATAAAGCGGGAAGAAAATCTACACCGCTTTTTGCCTCCCCTACAAATACCTAATTTTTTTCAATATTCAAATCGGATTCCTATATACTGAATATTTTGGTCGATCGTAAGCACTTTTCAAATTAGTGAAATCTCACCTAACTCTTCCACATTTGTAATGTGTTAAAAAGAGAGAAGTGAGATTTTAGTGTATTTTAGGTTGGGTGGTGTGGATTCTGAGTCTTTAGCAGCCTTTGAGAAAGATGCAGTTTTCACGGTTGCTGACGGTGAAGCAACAGGGCTTGTAAAATTAGAATCTCGTCAAGGTTTGGTTGGTAAAGGTAGATTAATTAAAGATACACAGTTAAAACCGGGAACGCTTTTACAAGAAAGAATTCGGGGTATTCCGGCAAATATACAATTAAATATCGGACTTGATGATAGATTAAATAGTAATACTCTTA
>JBCCLY010000223.1:0-6572 GCA_039026655.1 Cyanobacteria bacterium P01_C01_bin.38
CCGATAATTAGCCTTCAATTTATTAAGTAATTCAACCATTTGCATCGTAGCAGCTAATGCAATTGCATCCGGCGTAGTCGGTATAATTACTAAATCGCACCCGCGAGCAATGCTTTTTAACTCCTCGAAACTTGGTTTTGTAGGAGTGTCGATTACTATATGCTCGTATAAAGCAGCTAAAGCAACTCCATCGTCTTCCGAAGCCACCTTAAAAGGTAAACTACCACGATTAGACCAGTCTAAAGCACTGCGATTCAAATCTCCGTCTACTAACAACGTATCAGCCTTGCTTTGCAGGTATGTAGCAAGATGTAGTGCAGTTACGGATTTTCCCACGCCCCCCTTAAAAGCAGCTACAGTAATAATCATTTTTCAATATAAAAACTTATACCGTACAAATTTTACAGCATATTCTTAATGATGTCTAAATGTCCAGATGCATGAATGTAGTCAAACATTTAGATGTCGAAGTCTGTATTAAACATCCATACAGCTAAACATCTAGATGTTTAAACGTTATATACATTAAATACTCTTAACTCAATTATTTAAAATTTAAATAATCGTATATGTAATATTTGTGCATATATATTTGATATGCTTAGTAAATTTAGAAATAATTTACCCTTCATAAGTCAAAAAAATATACTTAAATAAAGGGTAAGTAGGAATAAAAAATAAGATTAAAAATTTTTTCTAAATAGCTTTGAAAGAATTTTGAGACAAAAGCTTGCTGAAAAAAAGCTTCAAATCCTTATCCCCGCTGCTCTCAAATGCCTACTTCCCGCATTTATGATTATCAACGACGACCTATTTATGTAACAAAGATAGATAGACACTCAATATACAGATGTTCTACAATCTGAGGCATAGCAGTAATACTTATTGCATAATAAAAAGATATGTGATACCAAAATTTTCTCTGCCATCTACTCGATAGCAGAAGTATCCTATATAGATAGGAATATATAAAAGTGAAGGGTAAAGAATATGGACGTAAAAGTAATTCTAGTAGGGCTAACAATCGTATTCACCGTATCATGCTTGATTTTCGGCACCAAAAATGGGTTCTATGATTCAGACAACTATCATGGAAATGGTTCGGCTCATTAATTTCACTTGGTTTGACGAAATTCTGTAAGTAGTAGATGGAGAGGAATTTTTAGGAGATGTTGTGCATTCTTCTTCCTCTCCTCTTTATTTTTTTGTAGAATCTCACATCATGCACTAGTGTAAGAAACCCGGTTTCTCCGAAGTGAAAACACTATTTTTCGTTATGTGACAAGCAAGAAACCGGGTTTCTGACGGCTTATTGAGAATAGTGCAAGATATCAGTAAAATAAAACTTTTTAATAAATAAATCGTCCAAGGATAATGATTTTTGCGTGGAATAGGATGCAAGCTATGTGACGTTGCAAGTAAATCTAAATTCTAAAATCTAAAATCAACTATACGGGGGGATATATGAGCGAAGGCTATTCAATAGTCTCTCTTGGTGAAGAAGAAAGCCAAAGCGAATTAGAATGCTTACCTTACGGGGTTCATCAAGATGGTGAAGGTATGTGTCTATTGGTGCGAATGGGTCCTTATCGTATCATGTTGGACTGTGGTTTAGAAGATATTTCACCTTTAACAAAAAAATTGAAAAAGTCAGCACGTGCAGATAATACTCCTTTACCGGCAGATATTGTACTAGTAACTCATGCTCATCCAGATCATGCCAGAGGATTATTAGCGCTACACGAAAGATTTCCTCTTTTACCAATTTATGGCAGTGAAGTAACTTGTAAACTGCTGCCATTAAATTGGTTAGACGAAAATAGTCAAGAAAACCACCACTACTTCCAAGCATTAGAGTTACGTACAGCCGTAAAACTTAGAGAAAATCTTACCGTAGAACTTTTTCCCTGCGGACATTTACCCGGTGCAGTCGCAATTTTGCTTACCTATATTACGAACGAACGAGCTTATAAATTGCTTTATACGGGAGACTTTTTCCTATCTAACTCCCGATTAGTAGAAGGTTTTCGTTTAGAAGAATTGCGCGGAATTGAATTAGATGTATTGATAATAGAAGGTAGCTACGGTACCGCTCGTCATCCCCATCGCCGCAATCAAGAAAATCAACTCGCAGAAAGAATTAATAAGGCGATCGCCGAGGGTTTTTCAGTGTTAATGCCTACTCCAGCATTAGGATTAGGTCAAGAATTACTCATGCTACTCCGCAGTCACCATCACTTTACCGGCAGAGATATAGATATTTGGGTTGATGGAAATGTTGCCGCCGGATGCGATGCTTATTTAGAATTAATGCCTCATCTTCCCCCTTCAGTACAGAACTTTGCCCGCCATCAACCGTTATTTTGGGATGAACGAGTGCGTCCTCGCGTGCGTCGTTTAGAAGATTCTCAAAGAAGTAATGTGAGAAACTCTCCCTGTATCATTCTTACAGACTACACAACCAATTTAAAAGAATATTGTCAACCGCAAACAGGTTCTTGGGTTATTTTACAGCCAGAAAAGACCGGAATTGAAGCAGAACAATATTCCGAACTTGGTAACGTAGAAAGCTACCTGCTCGCACAACATAGCGATGGCCCAGGTACAACCCAATTAATTCATAATTTACGACCCCAGCACGTTGTTTTTGTTCACGGCTCGGCAGCTTACTTGGCCGATTTGACAAGTTTAGAAGAACTGCAAAACCGCTATCACGTACATTCTCCAGAAATTCAAACTTTAGTTCAGCTTCCTATCGGCGACACATTCTTACAACCGGCAGCACCAGATACGAATTACGAAGGCGAACTTACTCAACTCGATACGGCAATCTTAATTACACTTTCAGATGATCTAAAAAATGACCCCCGATGGCAACAATTTTCCGACACCGGATTAGTCGAAGCACGCTGGCAAGGAGAAGAACTCGTATTACGCGGTTTAACTCAAAAAGAACTGCTCAACCAAAATAGCCGCAACATTTTGTCATCATTAGAATGCTGCGGCACCTGTAAACATCAAAGGGGACAACGGTGTTGGAATACCGCGTCCCCTTTATACAACTTTAAAGTAACACTAGAAGGTTACTGTCCAGCCTTTGAAAGTGATGAACTTCTATAAGCTTCGATCGCTATGTTATTCGGGATTAGAATCAGTAGACGGATTATGAATACGCTCGGATTCTGGACAATCTTCCGTCAATAGAGGCTCAACATTACCTCTTGGAACCGAAGCCAGCTTTTGAGTCACAGCACCAATACTTTCAAGTCGAACCATTTCCTCCCAAGAACAAATTTCATCGTCTTCTTCTGTTTCATAGCGCAGGGTGACTAAATCTCCCTCAATATCTATAATGCGGGCGCGTTCAATCCAGCGTTGCTGATCCCGCAAGAAAATACATATTTCCCGCGCATCACAGCATAGTTGATAAATCTTACGGTGTAGCATTCGCGTGCTTCTACCTTTTTCTCAACGTACTTTTTGTCTGTAAAAACTTGGGATTAATCCCTTTGAGATAACACCCATAACCCTAGCTAGCGGCAATTGAATCCAAACCGGCATATTTTACTGACATTTTCATCAGTTTTATGTAAATTTTGGATTCAAGAAAATTATAGGCTTGTTTACCGCACTAAAAAATATAATTCTCAACTAATTATTCAAGGAATATTTGCACCATAGAAGTGAAATCGCGTGGGATTCTCGCCAACCAGATAATATGTTGCTGGTAAGTCATTTCTATTATTATGAATTAAATGATACTCCAAAGCAAGTGAATATTGAGCTTGGTTGTTTTGCCTACTTATAATCATTAGCTTTGCTAAGAGTGATAGCGCGGACTGCGATTAATCGACCTTTATATTATCGATCTTAACTCAAAAAGAGGGCAAGCTCCAACCAGTAGAGAAAAATAACATCATTTTTGACTCAAAAACGCCGCATTTTAAACCAGCGATACAAACAGACGAATACAAACATTCAATTATTTTTTTGCGCGAGAAACGACCTAGAAAGATTTGAAGATGCTTCTCGCTTGACTAATCCAGCACGAACAGCATCAGACAGCCGCGTCAATGCAGCCATATCTTCAGCCCGATATATTCTAGTAGCCAGCATTTGATGCAGCAAACCTTCGGACTCAACGCTTAAATATCCAGTTTGAAAAGCAGATTCAACAAGTGCCCGAATCATCATTAATTAAAGCGATTATTAGCATTTCATCATTTTTTATCATGAAACAATTTCAGCCATTTTTAAGTGATTGGATTCACATTCTGATTGTGATTTAAGTCACAGCCAGCAACTAACAGCTTATTTAAATTAAAACTTCCAAAGCTAGTCACTGCAATATAAATATTATGTCAACTATTTTTATATTGTCAAAAAAATACTTAATTAGTAGTATTTTGTGTCACTAAGTAATTGTAATGTAATTGATTTGCTGGTAATATTTTTACCTTTTTTGAATTACCCCTACAAAATATTAAAGAAGAAATCGGCGAAAATCCTCATCTTGGCTACTGAACTTTACAAAAGGTAGATTGAAAGAATCGAACTTAGCAGCTAAAGCTTCACAAGCAGGGCGTTCGGTAGCATAATGTCCAGCATCAACTAAAATAACTCCAGCATCTCGGCTTTCTTGAAACTGATGAAATTTGCAATCAGAAGTCAAATATACCGTTGCACCAGTTTTGCTAACCGACTGAATAAAACTAGCCCCCGAGCCTCCTAAAACAGCCACCTTTTCCACAGACACATCTAAATCCGCACAAGGGGAAAAAATTAAATTACGTGGTTTCAAAGAAGATTGAATTTTTTCAAGTAATTTCCGTAAACTTAAGCTTGGTTGAAGAACACCAACACGTCCATAACCCAAACCTGCTTGAGTATTGACGATAGGAGAAACTTCGTGCAAATCCAATATTTGCGCCAAAACATCAGCAGTACCATTATTTACCTGGTCAAAATTAGTATGAGCCGTATATATACCAATATTATGAATAAAAGCCTTCCTAACTATTTCCCCAATAGCATCACCAGTACGTAATGATTTAAGAGGATTAAAAATTAAAGGATGATGAGCGAAAATTAAATTAACAGGATGACCGGAATTTTTCAACTCGATCGCTTCTTCCATTACAGCCAAAGTAGGAGTCAGACAAACCAAAACCCCCGCATCATCATTTAACACCCCAGGCTCCACCTGCCAACCACAATTATCCCATTTTTCTTGCCATGCAGGATTCGCCCATTCCTCAAACCAAGTAATTAAATCGGTAATTTTCATTAACCGTCATTATATGAAAGCATCAGTTATTTATTTTATAGGGAGTAGGGAGTAGGGAGTAGGGAGTAGGGAGTAGGGAGTAGGGAGTAGGGAAACTGATATCTTGCACCATTCGCAACAAGCCGAATATTCCCGGTTTCTGTTCCCCAAAACACTATTATCTCATTATCTAATGGACAAGAAACCGGGAATAGAGACAAGAAAGTGCAAAATGAAGAGAATTCTCTTTCACCTACTCCCCACTCCCTACTCCCTACTCCCTCCCTATTACTTCTTGACAATATTCAACTTCAACGAAGCTTCTTCACGAATTTGGTAAAAAGGTTTATCCCATACTCCCATAGCATTCCATTCCCATGCAGCAACTGGGATACAATCACGAGCAGCAAGATAAGTTAGCAGACTACTTTCGTCTTTCGGCTCTCGGGAAAAGCAAAAAGGATTACGATAACGTTTCTCAGAAATTTGAGGATATTTAAAATCGTCTTTCTTAATGGATTGTAAAATGTCTTTACCTTTACAAAGTAAATCGTCCAAAAAATGAAGACAAAAAGGTTCTGAATCTGCTCTTTGCTCGGGTTTCTTCTTTACCCATCTAGCCCAATCAAAACCATACATAAAATCATGGATATATCGAAAGCGAATTTCTGAATCTCTACCGAACATATCCATTAGCAAAACTATTTTATTGCTGAAATCTTCTAAAACATCTACAGGAGCATCAGATGATAAAGCTTGTTTGAGTATAGTGCTAACTATCAAATCAAAATCCCAAAATATATTCTCCGGGAAGTTATGCAGCGAAGATTCAAGTATTTTTTGTAAAGTATCTCGAAAAGTTGTTATTAAGTAAACATCAGATACTTGTTGAACAACCTTTACCTCTAATTGGGTAAAACTAGTAATTAGAGACTGATTTGGATTCAGTGATAAAGGTTTTATAACTTGTTGAGCAAGAATTTCATCTAAAACCTGAAACGAATTACTCGGCGTAAAATTTATCTTCATAAAAATAATAGCTCGCTTACTACCGTCAATATTAAAAAGCAATTTATATTTTCGCTTTAAGTAATAAAGAAACGATTATAATTTTAGCTCTAGCCGTACTTGTTATGACAAATAAATAGTAAAAAAGGGAACGGGGAACGGGGAATAGGGAACAGCGTAAAGACGTTTTTTAAATTTAGATTTTATTTTATTCCAAAAATATAATTGACTCAATGATTACATTTACTTACACATTTTAAAAATCAAAATAATTCCTATCCCCCATGCCCAATGCCCA
>JBCCLY010000224.1:0-6560 GCA_039026655.1 Cyanobacteria bacterium P01_C01_bin.38
AAGCTAAGACAGTCGCGAATCAAAATTTGATGGTGTTGAAGCAGTTTCTGCTGTAAGTCGGAAACAGAATGCTTTGATTCTACTAATAAAAAATTAGCAGCGCCCTGGAACGGTTGTAAACCCGGAATGTCGGCTAAACCAGCAAACAATTCATTTCTTGCTTTTGGTAGCCATTGCCAAGTTTGCTGCTGAAATTGCTTATCTTCTATGGCAGCCATTGCAGCCGCTGCGGCAAGGGAATTTACTGCCCAAGGATCTCGCCAAGATTGCCATTTTTGTAGGCGCTGGGGATGAGCAATAACGTACCCAAAGCGCAATCCCGGAAGACTGTAAAACTTGGTTAAGGAACGCAATATTACTAAATTAGGAAATTCCGGCACCATGTCAATTAAACTTTGTTCTTCATCAGGATGCAGAAAATCCATAAAAGCTTCATCTACTACCACCAAAGCAAATCCTTTTAGGTAGGGTAATATTGCATCCCGCGTTAATAATTTTCCCGTAGGATTGTGGGGATTATTTAACAATAGTCCTTTATCCCTTGTCGTAAATCCTTTGTCATTGATTCCTGACAAATCTAGCTCAATCGAATTGATTAATGACATAGGAAACTCCAACACATTAGCGTTGAATGCCCTCAAAGCTCGATAATAATCGCCAAAGGTTGGAGTTACGAGGATTGTTGCGGCAACTTGTGCTAACTCCCTTCCTGCCCAAGTCAGTAATTCTGCCGAGCCGTTACCCGGCATAATCCAGTCATATGGCAGTTTGTGAAAGCGACCTAAAGCTTGTCTTAGTTCGCCGTAATTTGGGTCTGGATAGTGCCTTATATTACCCAATTGAGAATTAATAGCCGAAGCCGTACTATTGGGAGGCCCCAAAGGGTTAATGCTGGCAGAAAAATCCAAAATAGCATTCGGGGGACAACCAGCTATTGCTGCTGCCCAAGCTAAGTTTCCCCCGTGTTTCGGTTGCCGCATCAATTGGTTTAGACTGCTCCTCAAAATAAATGATCCAAAATCCGTCATTGTTCGCTGCGCGAAGCAATCCCAGTATTTTGGGATTGCTTCATTCCGCTTCGCTGCATTCGCAATGACAATCGGGCATTTTTTTACCTGGAGTACTCTTAGTAAGTCAAGTTTTACTCTTTTGGGGGAGCAACTCTTTCTCTAAAGAGTTTCCCAGCGGAGAAAGCAGGAACCTTAGTTGCTGGAATCTCCATTTTTTCATTGGTTTTAGGGTTGCGCCCTTCCCGTGCCTTACGTTCGCGAGATTCAAAAGAACCGAATCCTACCAACGTTACTTTATCACCAGAAGAAACCGCTTCAACGATGGTTTCCAAAGCAGCGCTCAAAACCGCATCGGCTTGCTTTTTGGTAACGCTAGCCTTTTCAGATACAGCATCAACTAATTCGCCTTTATTCATATCAAACTCCGTATCGGTTTACTGTTTGTTGGGTGCAGACACCCCTGATGTATCCTTACTTGCATCCAAGCATGGGGAAATTTACAAAAGTCGTGCTTTTTGAGTATTTATGCTTAAAACCGCTGTAACTACCATCCGCCAGACTTTTCAATGAATCATTCTAAGGCGTTGTAGCCATAAGTGGATACATGAAACGATTATTTTATATAGTTTTCAAGTTTTTTCATATCCAAAGCTTGGTATTTGCACCAAAAACACTCTTCCTCCAAGAAAAAATACTCAATTGCAAAGCCTTGTCACAAGGGTAACAGTGGAAAAAACATCAACGAGTAATGGGGGGATAAAAGAAGGTAGGATAAATAGCGAATAAGAAGATTTTAGAGCCAATAGAGCCAATAAATAGAATATTAATCAGCTTTAACCAGTGATTTTTTTACTCAGACAAATATTTCCGTCAAAATTCCATAGCTCTAAAATAAACGTTTTAAATTCTTTATCTAATTAATGAAAAAACTAAAGATTTATTTATAAGTTTTGTAAAGTTTTGAGTTCATTTAATATTCTGCCGTGGATATTCAACAGCAAAATATTGATTTAAATCATATTTTTTGTGGGGAGAATAATAAACGTAGCAATGCGCCTTGTTTCCCAACCCTTCCAAGTTCGTAGTTGGGACTTTTAGTCCCCCGGAGCGATAAATCGCCAACTACAAACCCATGATTTATAGGACAGACTACTACTGCTTTGTCCCGTAAGTTTTGGGTTGCTATAAATTCAGTCCTATTTATAGGACTTTAGCTATTAGCTCGGGGTTTGCAACCCCGAGCGGGTTATTTTGCCTAGCGCCGTAAATACATAAAGTCCGATTTGTTCGCAAACTGATGGAGACGTAGCACTGCTACGTCTCTACAAAGGTGAAAATAAATTGTGAAATCCTCGCGTATTATCTCCGAGGCAACTTCAACCCGCGTTTCTGCAACATTCTGCGTACTTCCGGACTAGGTTTGTAATTATACCCGTAAGAAGAACCTTGGGAATCATCCATAACTTGAGGTGTCAGTAATACGATTACCTCATTACGCTGATTGTTTTTGTTTGTTCTTCTGAATAAAGAACCAATAATCGGAATATCACCCAAGATAGGAGTTTTAGAAACATTTACCCGATCTGTTTCTTGAATAATACCCGAGAGAACTAAAGTTTGACCATCGCGTAAACGGACTAAACCAGAGTTAAGCGATCGCTCAGATACCAAGAAAATCTCTTGGCTGCCACCGTCACCTAAATTAATACTGGCTGGTGCTTGGGGCGCTCTGACGGTAGGAGCTACCGATAAAGAAACGAAACCGTTATCATCAACTCGGTCAAGTTTTACGGCTAGAGTTAAACCTACATTTTCTTTATCAACAGTAATAGTTTCAGTTGAAGCTCCATCACCGCGAGTTATTTCTCTATTGAAGTTTCCTACTACTTCCTGAGTTAAGTTGACGTTAGCAGTTTGACCTTCTTGAACAATTAAAGTTGGATCGGTAAGAATCTTAGCGTTACCGTTGGTGACTTGAGTTTGTAAAGAAGCTAGGAAACGTTTGGGGTATTGGAATAAAGAAGGCAAACCCGCAGTTATTGAACCAACAGTTCCCGGAGTTGTTGAAACTACTCTACTTGCAGGAGTAGTTACGCGACCTGTTTCAGGGTCGATGGTAGCAGGAACATCGGTAATGGTTGTAATATTTGGACTTCCGGCTTCAACATCTGTAATCACGGATTGGAATGGATCTGATGAAACTCCTGCTTGAGGAGCTGGAAATTGTGCAGAACCTCCAGGTTGGTTTGTTACTAATCGTCCATTATCAAGAACTACTTGACCTACTCCAGTTCCTGGAACAGCTATTGGGTTATTTGGATCTAAAGTTCCTTGAGCGCCAGAATAAGGATTCTGAATAACTGTCGGAGTAGTTAGGCTATTAGCCGTCTGCGAAGCCGTCGGAGGATTTACACCCCCAAAATTAGCACCAGCCGAACCACCATCAACGCTAAAGAAGTTATCAGCAACTCCAAAAGAGAAGCTAGTTTTAAAATCTTTTGTTTTCAAAAGATTAACATCAACAATTTTGACGTTAACTGCTACTTGACGACGGCGAATATCAAGTTGAGTTAGCTGAGCCATCGCTATCTCTATTGTTCTTGGATCTCCTATCAATGTGACAGAATTAGTCCGCTCGTCTCCTAAAGCTTGTAAACCTCTAAGTAAAGGTGCAGAATCTTTAAAATCAATCCGTTGAGTTTCTACTCTGGTTTCTGTAGTGGTTTGCGTCTGGGTAATTGGAGCGGCTCCTTGACCTACAGGTACGGCGCTAACGTTTGTTACCTGACGTTCTCTACTGACGGCAGTTTCTGCACCCAATCCAACCAAAAAGTTCAGAGCAACACCAACAGAAACTTGATTTAATCGCAAACTCCGCATTACCGTATCGCGGGTGGAATTCGGTAATTTAGTACCAACAAAAATTGTCCTGCCGCTGCGGTTTGCTTCTAATCCACTCAAACGCAAGACATAATTAAACACATCTTGCACCGGCTCGTTTTCAATATCCAAAGAAATTGTCGGGCCATCGGCTCCACCACCAGCAGCAGGAGCAGCATCTTCTCCACCTCCACCACCTGCTGTATAAGCCAAGTTTAAATTAGCTGCCCGTGCCAAAAGTGACAACACTTCTCTAACTGGTGCATCTCTCAAAACCAAGCGAGGTACCCGCTGTTGAGTTCCTAAATCGATGACGCTAGGTGAAGCATCTGTATTAGAAACTGCTATATCTCCTACCGGCGGAGCTACTGCTCTGGGTAAGAAAGGTGGAGCTTGATTCAACGATTGTCCCGGCCCTGCGGGTGGTGCGGGTGTATTCTCAAGGTTAAGGTTGGGGTTTGGTGTGGGAGTAGATTGAGCGATTTGATTATCTTGCGGAAGTGGCATACCAGCATCCGCACTACCTCCCATTGAAGGCATCAAAGCAAAAGTAAGACCGTTTTGCTGTCGCTCTACAGGTTTGCTTTGGGGAGCGTTACCCATTCCCGTGATTACTATCCGAACGCTATTTGCATCAAGTTGCCCGATAGAAACCGAAGCAATTCCATCTGTAGGATTATCCTGACGGAAACTATTACCTTGTGGTAAACGTAACTGAGTATTAATAATATCAGCGACTAAAGCATTACCTCTTTTAGTAGTAAAAACTTGGGGACGAGAGCCATCAGAAGTCTTTAAAACAAGATTTACTCCACCATCAGCTTCATTTAATTTAACTTCAGTAATTTGCGTCGTTGATTGTGCCCAAACAGGCTGAGATACCAACAATGCAGAAACAGCGGTTCCAAATATAAAACTACTACCGTGAAGTTTCACAGTCCATTCCTCACTTTAAATAATTATTAGTTATTAGTTGATAGTTGATAGAGGGAATAGGGAACAGGGAATAGGGAACAGGGAATAGGGAATGCAATTAAAAGTTTTATATTTATAACTCCTCACTCCTAACTCCTAACTCCTAACTCCTAACCCCTAACCACTAACTATTTTTTAGCTTTTTCTTGATTAGCAGCAACTTCTTGGGGATTCATGGGGACTAACGCTTCTAACTTGAATGATGTAGTTATTGGTGTTGGTCCAACTCTGGCGGGTTTGCCTTCCTCGAAAGTTTCGTTTATCAATGTTGATTGATAATCTTTAACTATTAATAAAGGCTGTAAACGCTCTATGTTTCGCAGAATAGATTGGGTTTGTTCGTAGGTACCTTTAATTGCAATGTCGGTGCTGCTACGTTTAAGTTTTCCGTCAACTTCTGCACCTAAAGAACCATCAATTACTGGTTGTGCGCCTTGAGAATCTGGAGCAAATTTCTGTAATTTGGCTTTTACTGCATTGCTACTTAATTGAGCGTTTCCTGCTTCTACTAATCGATTTAAATCTATCAATAAGGTATCTAAAGTTTTTTCGTTGGCAAATACAGCCCATACTTGAGACTGTTGTTTTTTAGATTGCGCTAATTTGGCATTGAGTTCGTCGATGCTTTGCAGCCTAGCTTGTTTACCCTGAATCTCTGTTTCAAGTTGCTGTTTGGTACTTTGTTTTTCTCCAAAGGTATCCCAAGCTGGCTTGACAAAGTTTGAGAACATATAAGCTGCTCCTGCAATTCCTAATATCCCAATCAGGATACCGCTGATGGTGGGAGTAAAAGTGATACCAAAGACTACGGGATAAGCAGGAGATTCGTCTTCAAACTCTGCGCCTTCAAAATTCATCTCATCACTAAATGTCATTTTTCAAAGACTCCCGTTCTTTGCAGACTGCGAATTCTAGCTACTAATCCCACCGTGCCTTTCTGTTCCAATTCCCGCATTAATTCCGAAGCAGGAACATCATTTAGCTCAGACACAATAGTGTATTTAACTATTTGCGGAGGCTCTATTGTTACTCCATCTGGAATGTTTCGAGGTAATGGCCCATTAACTAATTGGGCTGTAACTATTCTTCCAGTTGAGGTTTTGAAAAAGGGAGATTCTTGCAAGGAAAGTAAGAAATCATTGACATCGTTAAAAGAGCGAGCATAACCGCTGATTTCTATACCACCAGCCGAACTTGGCGCTGAGGCATCACGCCCTCTACTTTGAGGTGCGGTTTGCTTAATGTTCTCAATTCTTACTCTTGCAGGAATCCGATCGCGCAATACTTGCAACATTGCTGACCAAGGTCGAATTTGGTCAAAAACGCTAACCAAAGCTTTGGTTTCGGTTTTAATTGCGGCAATTTGCGCTTCTTTCTGCTTGATATTGCCCAATTTAGCTTCTAATTTGGCTTTTTCACCTTCTAACTTGGCAATCTCCCCATCGATACTGTCATTTTGACCCTGTACGTACAACAATACAGTTCCTAATAAAGCAGGAAGAATTATGGCTACCGCAGCGCCGATAAAAATCGGTGTCATACTTCCAGAAGGAATCGCCATCTTTTTCTTGCTTTGGGCTTGGTTTCCCTTGCCGGAGCCACCCGAACGGTCGTTAAGAAAGTTGATATCTAAGCTATACATTTTGCTTAAGCCCTCATTCCTAAACCAAGTACCGTACCCAAACCAGGACGTTG